>DASRBM010000366.1:0-2681 GCA_035653635.1 Acidimicrobiales bacterium
CTTCGGGGAACAACCTGTACGACGCCGAGCTCCGCCGGCGCGTCGAAGCCCGGCGCTATCCGGTGGCCGAGCTCCGTCTCGAACGGGCCACCCATCTGCACGACAGCGACCGGTACCAGATCCGGGGTGTCATCACCTTCCACGGCACGACCCAGCCGCTGGCGGGCACCGTCCGGGTCGAGGTGGCCGCCGACGAGCGTCCGAGCATGCAGGTGAGCGGCGAGCACGTGCTCGACATGCGGGACTTCGACATCGCGGCGCCGTCGATGCTCATGCTCAAGATCTTCCCCGACGTGCGGGTCGAGCTCTCGGTGGAGGCGGCCACGAACAGCTGAGCGAACGCAGCTGAACAGGCGCAGCTGAGAGAACGCAGCTTGGGGACGGAGACGAACGGACTTTGAACCAGGAGGTCGTCGATGGGTGTGTTGTTGGCCTTCGCCGTGGGGTACGTCGTCGGGGCGCGGGCGGGGAGTGAGCGGTATCAGGAGGTGGTCGACGCCGCCTCCGCCGTGCGCGACTCGAGCGAGTTCCAGGCTCTCGTCGCCGCCTTGCGCTCGCACGCGAGCTTCGTGCTGACCGAGTTGGGGCAGCGCCTGGCGCCGGGCGCCGAGGAGCCCGTCACCATGCAAGAGGTGCTGGCCCGGGTGCGCAGCGCGGTGCGTCCCAACGGAGCAGCGTCACCCTCCGCCTGAGAAGCGTCCGCCTCCGGTCGGTCCTGGCCGGCACCGTCTCCGCCTGCGGCGCCCGGGTCGGCCGCACCAGACCCGGGCGATCCGCGGCTCACATCTCGCGCATGCGCAGATAGCGGGCCAGGCTCGGCAGCGACCGGACGGTCATGTAAGCGGCGCCGACGAGGACGCACCAGCGGACGAAGCGGTACATGCGGTCCTCCTCATGTGGCGGGCGCCCGGGGCAGCTCCACCATCATGGTGGTGCCCCGGCCCACCTCGCTCTCGGCCCAGACCCTGCCGCCCATGAGCTCCACGTACTGGCGCACGATGGCCAGTCCCACGCCGCTGCCGCGCGGCCCCGTCGCCGTGGGCCGCAGCTGGAAGAAGCGCTCGAACACCTGCTCCAGTGCCTCGGGCGGAATACCCGGGCCCTCGTCGCTGATCGACAGTCGGACCAGGTCGCCGCCCGCGCGCGCCTCGATGCCGATGCACGTCCCCTCGGGCGCGAACTTCGCCGCGTTCGACAGGAGATTCGACAACACGTGGTCGAAGCCGGTCGGGTCGGCCATGACGGTGACGTCCGCGGGCGCGTCGATCTCGACCCGATGCTGCTCCAGGATGGATCCCATATCCGACACGGTGGCCTCGACGTGGCCGGCCACCTGCAGCGGCTGCAGCGACACGTGCACCCGGCCGGCCTGCAGCCGGGAGAAGTCGAGCAGGCCTTCGACCAGCCGGCGCATGTCCGCCGCGTTGCGGTTGACACGGCGCACCAGGTCCGCCCGCACCTCGTCGTCGAGGTTCGGCGACTCGGACTCGAGGAGGGCCCCGAAACCGAGAATGGACGTGAGCGGTGTCCGCAGCTCGTGGGACACCGTCGTGAGGAAGTCGTCCTTTATGGCATCCGCCCGGCGCAGCTCCTCGGCCGCCTGCCGCTCGCGGTCGGCCACCTCGTGCAGGCGGCGTTCCACCAGGTGGCGCTCGGTCACGTCCTGGCAGATACCGCGCAGACCGATGACCTTGCCCGACGAGTCCTGGACCGGCCGGGCCCGCAGGTAGACCCGCCGGTGTTCACCGGTCGGCCGGCGCAGGCTGCACTCGAGATCGCAGGGCGCGGCCTCGCGGAAGGCCCGGCGCATGAGGTTCTCGATAGCCGGCCTGTCCTCGGTGTCGAGGGGAAGGAGCTGAGCGTCGATCGCACTCTCGATGTCGAAGGGGGAGACACCGGCGATGGCGTGCATCTCCTCGGACCACTGCACCGCGCCGGTGGCGGCGTCCCAACTCCAGCTGCCGACATGAGCGAGGGACTCGCCTTCGCGTAGGCGCAACTCGCTGTCGGCCAGCGTCGCCTGGGCGAGGCGCTGTTCGGTGATGTCGCGTGCGATGCACACGACGCCGACGACGTCACCGGCCGGGTCGCGCACGGGTGACATCGACAGCGAGATCGGCACGAGCTGGGCGTCCTGCCGAAGGCGTTCGGTCTCGACGTGGTCGACATTCTCACCCCGGCGCACCCGCTCGAAGAGCTCCAGAGCCTCGGATCGGAGGTGGTCGGGGACGATCGGGTCGAGCGGCAGTCCGAGGACGTCGCGAGCTTCATAGCCGTAGAGGCGGCGGGCGCCGCGGTTCCAGCTGGTCACCCGGCGATCGAGGGCGAGGGTGTACACCGCGTCCTCCGACTCGCCCACCACCGCCTCGAGCAGGGCCAGACGTTCCCCCGCGACCGATCCCCATCCGGTGCGGCGCAGCACGGCCAGCACCGCACCGGCGAAGGGGGCCAGCGTCATGAGGAGGTCGACCGGCGTGCCGTCGACGCGGGTGCCGGTCACGTGGAGATCGGCCGGCCGCGGCGACCGGTCCCGCTGGTCGGCGACGGCGCCGTCGGCCCTCGCGCCGTGGGCACTCGCGCCGTCGACACTCGCGCTGTCGGCACTCGCGCCGTCGGCGTCGGCATCGGCGAAGAAACTGCGACGCCCGCGGCGGTGGCGTTCCCTGGCGTCGTCACCGACG
>DASRBM010000367.1:0-2538 GCA_035653635.1 Acidimicrobiales bacterium
ACGACGTCGGTGAAGCCCTCGAGAACCTTCGTCACCGTGGACAGGTCCACATCAGCCTGGACCGCCACGCTCTTTGCCAACTCACGCTTGTTCATAAGGCCGCATTCTGCTGTACGCGTCGGCGTGAGTCGAGGATTTCCGCACGAAATCCGCCGATTTTCCGGCTCCTTGGCCTGTGCCCACGTCGCCCGTGCGACGTGCAGCCGGTGCACGACACACCGCTGCCGGTGCACGGGCGGGCGACGTCTGGTCCTGCGGCGCGGAGCGGGCGACGGGAATCGAACCCGCATAACCAGCTTGGAAGGCTGGGACTCTGGCCATTGAGCTACGCCCGCGTGGACGCCGAGGCTACCCGAGCGGGCAGCGGGCCCCGCCATGTCGCGAGGACCCGGACCGGTCGGGGAGGCGGGATTTGAACCCGCGGCCTCCTGCTCCCAAAGCAGGTGCGCTGCCAGGCTGCGCTACTCCCCGTTGCGCACCGGGCGGTTGCAGCTCGATGGGACGCCGCCGGGTGTGCCGAGCGCTCAAGCGTACCGGCGACGGTGCCGATGGACCTGATGGCGGCACTCGGAGTCCTCCGTCCCCCGGGCACGGACCTTTGGCCCTAGGGCAGCGGGGCGTCGCCGTTCGACACTACGAGGAGCCCCTCGGAGGTCCCCGTCATGATCGTGATCGACGTGCTTCTCGCCGCCAACCTCGTCGTCTTCGTGGTCTGCGCCTGGCGGGCGCCCGGACGCGTCCGCCGGCCGAGCATCGACGCCTTGCTCGGTGAGGCCGGGCTCACGCCGGTGCCGGCCCGTTCGAACGTCGTGCCCTTCCCGACGGCGCGCGTCCGCTCGCAGGCCGTGCACCCGTCGATGGGCGGTCGCTGAGCCCGACCGGGCCCGCCGTGGCGCCCGGTGGCGCCGCGTTGCGCCGTCAGTCGGCCACGCGCAGCACGGCCGCACCCACCAGACGGTCCCCGGCCACGTCGGCCAGCGCCCGGTCCGCGTGGGCCAGGGGGTAGGCGGTCGTCGTCGCCCGCACCCCGAGGCGTTCGGCCAGGGTCAGGAATTCCTCACCGTCGCGGCGCGTGTTGGCCGTGACCGACCGCACCGTCCGCTCGTAGAAGAGGTGCTCCTCGTAGACGAGGGCCGGAACGTCGGAGAGGTGGATGCCGGCGACGGCGAGCACGCCGCCCCTGTCGAGGGCGGCGAGAGCCGTCGGCACCAGGGTGCCCACCGGGGCGAAGAGCACGGCGGCGTCGAGCTTGACCGGCGGCGGCGCGTCGACCGGTCCCGTCCAGCGGGCGCCGAGCGACTCGGCCAGGCGACGGGCACCGTCCGAGCGGGTCATCACGTACAGCTCGGCCCCGAGCGCCACGGCCAGCTGTGCCGTCAGGTGGGCCGACGCGCCGAATCCGTACAGACCCAGGCGCCCCCCGGGCGGGACGTCGGCCAGGCGCAGGGCGCGGTAGCCGATGATGCCGGCGCACAGGAGGGGAGCGGCCGCCTCGTCGTCGAGCCCGTCGGGAAGCTTGTACACGTAGCGCTCGTCGGCCACCGCGAACTCGGCGTAGCCGCCGTCGAGGTCCCACCCGGTGAACCGTGCGTCGGGACACAGGTTCTCCCGCCCCCGCCGGCACCACCGGCAGGCCCCGCACGTCCACCCCAGCCAGGCGATCCCCACCCGGGTGCCGACGGGCACCTGCGCGGCCCCAGGCCCGTGCGCCACGACCCGTCCGACCACTTCGTGCCCGGGCACCACCCCGCGACGATGCACGGGCAGGTCGCCCTCGGCCACGTGCAGGTCGGTCCGGCACACCCCGCACACCGTCACCTCGACGAGGACCTGTCCCGGACCGGGCTCCGGGCGGGGCCGCTCGCCGTAGTCGAGGGGCCCGGCGGCGAGCGGGCCCGGTCGCTCGACCGTCCACGCGTGCATGGCCGACATCGTCGCGCCGGCTGACGGCGGCGGACCGGTCAGGCCGAACCGGACACCGGCACGAGGAGCACGGGCACCGGCGTGGCCGTGAGCACCTCGAGCACGGCGGCGCCGTGCGCGCCGCGGGTCTGGCGGGACCAGACGAGCACGACGAGGTCGCAGGCCGTCTGGCGCAGCTCCTGCAGCACCTGCTGACCGACGGGGCCGGGCCGGGTCTCGACGCGCGTCGCCGTGGGCAGCGTGCGGGCACGGGCCTCGCGCACCCAGGCGTCGTGCTCGTCGACCGGGCCCTGCCAGAAGCGGCGCATCGCACCTTCGTCGCCGCCGAGGTGGAAGGGGATCCCCACCGTCTCGGCGCCGCGGATGGCGGCAAGGGCGGATGCGGCCGCCATGGCCGTGACGCCGGTGCCGTCGAGAGGGGTGAGCACGCGTCGGGGGCCCTGCCAGTCGGTTGCCGAGGCGGGCACGAGCATCACGGGGCGGTCGGCCCGACGCGCCATGGCCACCGCCGTGCCCGACAGGCGGCGTCCCCCCGGGCGCCCGGCGCGCTGACTCGTCCCGAGGACGGCGAGCGCCGTCGACGGCGACTCGACGAGATGCGACAGCACGTCCTCC
>DASRBM010000368.1:0-3985 GCA_035653635.1 Acidimicrobiales bacterium
ATCGGCACCGACCGGGGGGCGGATCTCCTCGGCGCCGTCCCCACACACCCGGCGGGAGAACCCGACGTCGCCGCCCGCGACCGCCAACTGGAACAGACGCGCGACGCCATCACCCGCTTCGTGGAACGCGACGACCTGCCGGGTCTGCTCGCACGCAATCTCGGTCACCCTCGCTGGGACGAGGTGGCCGGGCGCTGCCTGGCGTGCGGCAACTGCACGTCGGTGTGCCCGACCTGCTTCTGCTCCGACGTGCGCGACACGACCGACCTCGGCGGCGACGCCATCCGACACCGGACGTGGGCGTCGTGCTTCGACCTCGACCATTCCTATCTGCACGGCGGGGCGGTGCGCTCCTCGACGGCCTCGCGCTACCGCCAGTGGCTCACCCACAAGCTGGCCACGTGGTGGGACCAGTTCGGCACCTCGGGATGTGTCGGCTGCGGACGGTGCATCACCTGGTGCCCGGTCGGCATCGACCTGACCGAAGAGGTGGCCGCCATCCGCGCTACCGACGGGGCGGCCCGCGTGCGAGCCGGAGTGCCGACATGAACGTCCAGGACCTGAAGGAGGTTGTCCGGACCCACCCGATGCTCGCCGGATTGCCCGAGGACGTGGTGGAGCTCGCCGCCGGGTGCGCCCACAACGTCGTCTTCGCCGAGGGCGCCCTGCTCTTCGCCGAGGGCGACACGGCCGACACGCTCTATCTGCTGCGCCGGGGCCGGGTGGCGATCGAGGTGCACACGCCGGCGCAGGCGCCACTGGTCATCGAGACCGTCGGTGCCGGGGACGCGGTCGGCTGGAGCTGGCTGATCCCGCCCTACCGCTGGCGTTTCGACGCCCGGGCCATAGAACCGGTGGGGGCCGTGGCACTCGACGGCACCTGTCTCCGGGGCAAGGCGGAGGCCGATCCGGCCTTCGGCTACGCGCTGCTGCAGCAGATCACGGCTGTCATCCTCGACCGCCTGCAGGCCACCCGCGTGCGCCTGCTCGACCTGTACGAGGCACCCCGTGGCGCCTGAGGGGCTCGCCGCGCACAGGGGGCTCGCGCCGCATCGGGGGCCCGCCGCGCATCGGGGGCCCGCCGCGCATCAGGGACCCATGACACCCGTCCTCTACCGGGTCCTCAGCAGGCGCCGCCACACCGTCGACGTGGTCACCCTTCGGATGGCACCTTTGCGCGGCGAGGCCATGACGCTCCGATGCGGGCAGTTCAACATGCTCACCGCCTTCGGGGTCGGCGAGTCGGCGATCTCGGTGAGCAGTGGGCCCGACGAACGGGACTGGATCGAGCACACGGTGCGCGACGTCGGACCGGTGACCCACGCGCTGTGTGCCACGGCGCCGGGCGAGGTGGTCGGTGTGCGAGGACCCTTCGGCACCGACTGGGGAGTCGAAGAGGAGGACGGCGATGTGGTGGTGGTGGCCGGAGGCATCGGTCTCGCGCCCTTGCGCGGCGCCATCCTGCATCTGCTCGGGCGCTCGGGCGACGGCAGGCTCTTCGTCCTCGTCGGCGCACGCTCCCCTTCGCAGTTCGTGTTCGCAGAGGATCTGCGGGCCTGGTCCGCCGCCGGCGCCCATGTGGCCGTGACCGTGGACGTGGCCGAGCCCGGATGGGCCGGGCACGTGGGACTCGTCACCTCGCTGCTCGGCACGGCCGGCTTCGATCCCGCCGCCACGTCGGCCCTCGTGTGCGGACCCGAGGTGATGATGCGCTTCGTCGCCGGGGCCCTTCTCGACCGGGGCATGGCGCCGCACCGCATCAAGGTCTCGCTCGAACGGAACATGCAGTGCGGACTGGCCTGGTGCGGGCACTGCCAGCTCGGGCCGCTGCTGCTGTGCCGCGACGGCCCCGTCGTGACCTACGACGGCGTGGTGCCCCCGCTCATGCTCGAGCGCGAACGATGAGGGGCACCGCCGTCGACCTGCCGGCGCTGCGTCCCTCCCTGGCGGTGTGGAAGTTCGCCTCGTGCGACGGCTGCCAGCTCACCCTCCTCGACTGCGAGGACGAGCTGCTCGAGCTGACGACGAAGGTGCGCGTGGCCCACTTCACCGAGATGTCGAGCGCGTCCGTGGCCGGACCGTACGACGTATCGCTCGTGGAAGGCTCGATCACGACCGCGGCCGACGCCGAGCGCATCCGGCAGATCCGCGCCGCCTCCGACCGGCTCGTGACCATCGGCGCCTGTGCCACCGCCGGCGGGATCCAGGGTCTGCGCAACTTCGCCGCCAGCGGTGCCTACGCCGGTGCCGTCTACGCCCACCCCGAGTACCTGTCGTCGCTCGACACCTCCACGCCGGTGTCGGCCCACGTGCCGGTCGACTTCGAGCTCCACGGGTGCCCCATCGACCGAGGCCAGCTCCTCGAGGTGATCACGGCCGCCCTCGCCGGTCGCCGGCCGGTCGTGGCCGGCCACTCGGTATGCCAGGAGTGCAAGGCCCGGGGCACCGTCTGCCTCCTCGTATCCGGAGACACCGCCTGCATGGGGCCGGTGACCCGCGCCGGCTGCGGGGCGCTGTGCCCCTCGATCGACAGGGGCTGCTTCGGCTGTTTCGGGCCGGCGGCGACGACCAACACCTCTTCGCTCGCCACCCGGCTCGTCGCGACGGGTTGTTCCCCGCTGCAGGTGGCGCGCCTGTTCCGCACGTTCAACGCGGCCGCTCCACAGTTCTCGGCCGAGGCCGACGCCCGGGGCGGAGCGGTCCCGTCGTGACACCGGCGACGGGGAGCGGCCGACGGACGGTCGACGCCGACGGCATCGGCCGGGTGGAGGGTGAGGGATCGCTGCGGCTCGAGATCGACGGCGGCACCGTCACCGACGTGGCGCTCGACATCTTCGAGCCGCCGCGCTACTTCGAGGCGCTCCTCGTCGGCAGGGACTTCCACGAGGCGCCCGACCTCACCGCCCGCATCTGCGGAATCTGCCCTGTCGCCTACCAGTTGAGCGCCTGCGCGGCGATGGAGGACGCCTGCGGCGTGGAGGTCTCCGACCGGATCACCGCCCTGCGCAGGCTCCTCTACTGCGGCGAATGGATCCAGAGTCATGCCCTCCACGTCTATCTGCTGCACGCGCCGGACTTCCTCGGCTATCCCGACGCCGTGGCCATGGCCGAGCACCACCGGGCCGAGGTGGAGCGGGGACTCGCGCTCAAGCGGGCCGGCAACCTGGTCATGACGACGGTCGGCGGCCGGGCGGTGCATCCGGTCAACGTGCGCGTGGGCGGCTTCTACCGCTCCCCCGACCGCGACACCGTGGCCGCGCTGGCCGATCCGCTGCGCCGGGCCCGCGACGACGCGCTCGCCACAGCCGAGTGGGTGGCGGGCTTCGAGTTCCCCGAGGTGTCGGGCGACTACCGCTTCGTGTCGCTGCGGGGAGGGGAGCGCTATCCGATCGAGGGCGGCCGTCCCGCCATCTCGGACGGCCGGCACGTCACGCCGGCACAGCTGGCCGCGCTGGTGGTGGAGGAGCACGTCGCCCGCTCGACCGCCCTCCACGCCCGGCTGGAGGGACGGTTCGAGTACCTGACCGGCCCGCTCGCCCGTTTCGCCCTCAATGCGGACCTGCTTCCCAGTGTGGCCGCCGATGCAGCGGCTGCCGCCGGCCTGCGGGGACCGTGCACCAACCCGTTCCGCAGCATCGTGGTTCGGGCCGTGGAACTGGTGGCCGCCTGCGACGAGGCGCTCGCCCTCGTGGAGGCCTACGCACCTCCCGAGCCCCCTGCCGTCGCCGTCACCGCACCGGCGGGTGGCGGGGTGGGATACGGGGTCACCGAGGCGCCGCGGGGGCTGCTGCTCCACCGCTACGACATCGACGCCGAAGGCACCATCCGGCTCGCCCGCATCGTCCCCCCCACGTCGCAGAACCAGCTCACGATCGAGGCCGACCTGCGCCGGACTGCGCAGTGGTCGGTGGACCAAGGCGACGATGACGACGCGCTCCGTCACGTCTGCGAGCAGTCCGTGCGCAATCACGACCCGTGCATCTCG
>DASRBM010000369.1:0-2658 GCA_035653635.1 Acidimicrobiales bacterium
CCTGCAGGTGGGGACCGGGCGCGGCATCGAGGGCTCGCTCTACTACCTGTTCGCCTACACGTTCATGGTCATCGGCAGCTTCGCCGTGATCACCGTGGTCGGCGGCCCCGGCGACCGGGCGCACAGCCTGGATCGCTACCGCGGCCTCGCCCGCCGCTCCCCGTGGCTCGCCGGGTCGCTGGCGGTGCTGCTCGTGGCCCAGGCCGGCGTGCCCTTCACCACCGGCTTCCTGGCCAAGCTCGAGGTGGTGTCGGCCTCGGTGGGAGGCGGGTCCACCGCTCTCGCCGTCGTCGCCATGGTGTCGGCCGCCATCGCCGCCTTCTTCTACCTGCGGCTGGTGCTCCTCATGTACAGCGCCACCGAACCGTCCCCGACCGCGGCCCCGGCCCTGTCGGCGGCCGGCACCGGCGCCGGGCCCGGGGCTATGGCGGCGGCGTCGGAGGTTGACGCGCCGGCCGGGGAACCGGTCGTGGTGCTGCCGGCCATGCAGCTCGCCATCGGGCTGTGCCTCGTGGTGACGGTGTTGTTCGGCCTGTGGCCGGCGCCCCTCGTCGACTTCGCCCACCAGGCCACCCTGCTCTTCCGCTGACGGCCCGACATGGCCCTTGCGCACGTACCTCGGTAGAGTCGCGTCCGGCGGATGTAAGGCGGCATCGAGGAGGCGGGCGTGGGCAACGGCACGGCGGAGACCGTCGGTTGCCGCATTCTCGTCGCCGAGGACGACGGGGCCCTGCGGGCGTCACTCGTCGACCTGCTCAGCTCCGACGACCATCAGGTGCTGCAGGCGGCCGACGGCCAGGCGGCGGTCGACCTGCTCGAGGAGCACGCCTTCGACGTGCTCGTGCTCGACATGCACATGCCGAAGCTCGACGGCCTCGCGGTGCTCGACCGTATCGAGGGGGCGCCGCCGCGCGTCATCGTGTACTCGGCCTTCGCCTACTACGAGCAGAGGAGCCTGCAGGAACAGCTGGGCTGGAAGGTCGTGCAGGTGCTGCGCAAGCCGGTGCCGCCGCACGAGCTCATCTCGGCCGTGGAGTCGGCCTGCCCGAAGGGCTGACCGGCTACACGGGCACTTCGTTGTAGAGCCCGCTGAACACGAGCGTGCTCGTCGGGCTGGCCGCCGTCAGGGTGGCGGCGATGGCCTGGCCCTCGGGGTCGGTCTGCCAGGCGGCGCTCACCTTCGCCCACGCCCGCACGCTGTCGCACTCCCAGCTCGACATGAGCATGCCGCTGCAGATGCCGGCGTAGCCGAGCTGGAAGACCCGGGCGTTGCGGGCCCCATGGCGCTCCACCAGCTCCGCCACCCGCCCCGCCATGGCGAGCGTCTCGTCGAACCGGCCCGGCGTGGGACGGGTGACGTGGATCTCGAGCACCGTTCCCCGCCCCGTGCGCGGCGTGCGCCCGAGGGGGATCTCGGTGGCCAGGCTCTGCTGCTCGAGCACGACCGGACTGTCCGCCGCCTGGGCCCGGGCGAACAGCGTCTGCATCTCGTGGTCGCGTGCGGCCTCGTCGGCGAAGGTGGCGTACGCCTCCACATCGGTGAACTCGGTCGAGAAGGCGAACACGCCGCTCGCCTCACCGGCCACCGCCGCGGTCATCAGACGGCCGGTGCGGACGTCGAGGCGCTCGTGCACCTTGAGCGACTCCAGGGTCATCGAGAGCATGTCCTCGAGGCGCCCCGGCTTCACGCGAAAGATCGTCGAGTGGATGACTGCCATGACCGTGCCTCCGTGTCGTCGTGCGGCCGCCGCCGACCCGAAACGGAGCATCGGTCCGGCGGCCATCCTGTCGAGTGCCCGGCCGCCCCGGACCCTGGAGCGATGATCCGCCTGCGCGCCGGCGTTGTCCAGGCCAGTTCTCGACCGGTGGGCCGACGACGACGGTTGGTGACGCCGGGGCTCAGCCGGTGCAGACGCCGCCGGGCACGGGCAAGGCGGGCGCGGTGGTGAGGGAGGCGACGCCGGCGGCGGTGCCGTCGCCGGCCATGGCGGCGGCACCGCTCGAGCCCTTCAGATAGGCGTCGAGGAAATCGACCGTCACGGCCCGGACCACCGGCTCCCACACGTCCGGCTGGGTGTAGGGCGGCAGGTGCCCGGCGCCGATCAGGTCGAGGTAGTACTTGGGCGCCGGTGCGCCGTTGTAGAGCTGGACGCTGCAGATCGGAGCGTTCCCCTGGGCAGCCGAGTCGGCGCTGCCCTGGGTCACGAGCAGCGGCGGGCTGCCGGTCGAGTAGTAGCTGCCGCCGAACACGTCGTACTCGGCGCCCGACAGGATGAGGGCCGCCTTCAGGCGGGTGTCGCGGCAGCAGCTGTTGGCCGCCGCGGCCAGGGTGACGTCGCCGCCGTCGGACTGGCCGGCCGCCGCGATCGCCGTCGGGTTCACGAGGCCGCTCATGACGGTGCCCGGCTGCGCCGCCTCGGCCAGCACCTGCGACACGGCGGCGGAAAGCTCGGCCGGGTGGTGCACGATGTCGGACCGGTCGAGGCCGGGGCCGGGATCGGTGTGCGGATAGGTGGGAGCGGCGACGACGAAGCCGGCCGCCGCCCACTGGCCGAGGAGCAGGTCGTAGCCCGACGGGTCCTCGTCGAATCCCTGGCTGAAGAGCACGAGCGGGAACGGTCCGTACTGGCGGGCGGGGGTGGTGTCGGTCCCGGCGGC
>DASRBM010000370.1:0-6503 GCA_035653635.1 Acidimicrobiales bacterium
AGACCATGAGCGGCCCCCACACCACGAACACGTCGGGTTCGCCCAGGCCGCGCTTCTTGAGCCGCAGAGGGGGCGCCGTGTAGGCGACCGACAGGAGGAAGCCGGCGACGGCGAAGGCCACGACGACCCAGCCCCGGTACACGGCCAGCGCCACCAGGATGCCGAGGTCCGCCACATTGACGAGGAGCGCGGCACGGGCCAGGCCGCCCCGGCTGATCATCCCCGACAGCACGGGGTGCGGCGCGTACAGCGCCCGCGGGTACGACTCGGTGTCGTTGCCGACCTCCACGTCGAACAGGTCGTTCATCAGGTTGTTCGACATGTGCGCCAGCAGGATGCCGGCGAAGGCGAGCACGAGGAGCCCCGGCCGGAACCCGTGGCGGTGGACCGCGAGCAGTGTGGCCACCGCCCCGGCGACGATCGTCATGGGGAGCACCGCGGCGCGGGTGAGCACCAGCCAGCGCGACACCGGGTCGAGCGCCCGGCCGGTCGGCGGGTTGGTGGTGCGCAGCACCTCGAGCCAGGCCGACACCCGGCCCTGCTGCGCCTGCGGTCGGTCGGTCGGAGGAGCGGGGACGGGCACGCCTTCGGCGGTGGGTTCGGGGATGACGGCGCTCACGGCGCCGATGCTAACGACCCCCGTCGGAACCGGCCCATCGAGGCCCGGAGGGGCCGCAAAAGGGCTGTGGTATGACAGGCCGATGGCCGATCACGACCACACCCTCGACACCGGCAAGGGCACCCTGGAGCTGAGCGAGCTCGGGCGCCTGCTGCCCGGCATGGCCGAGATCATGCCGCTCGTTGGCGAGCGGATCTGGAAGTGCTACTACGCCGGCAAGGCGCGCAACGTGCCGCTCGCCCGCTTCCAGCTGGCCGAAGCGGTGAGCCTCATGAAGAAGGGCGCCGTCCTGCGACCCAAGTACAAGGACGACGTGGAGAAGTTCGTCGACAACGAGGTGGCCGCCGTGCGCCGGGCCATCGTCGACGAGGACTGGGAAGCCTTCGACACGGCGTTCGGGGCGATGGTCGACTCGGCCAACGACTACCACGAGGCCTACGACAAGGGCTTCCTGCAGTGGCGCGTCCCGGACCAGCCGCCGCCCGACCTCGACATGACGCCGAGGGCGTAGGCGATGCAGCACCTGCGCCTCGGCCGCAGTGGCCTGCCGGTGTCGAAGCTGTGCCTCGGCACCATGACCTTCGGGCTCCAGTGTGACGAGCCCACCTCGGTCGCCATCCTCGACAAGGCCCTCGACGGCGGGATCACCTTTCTCGACACCGCCGACGCCTATCCGCTCGGCGGTGACTTCTCCACGGCGGGACGCACCGAGGAGATCATCGGGCGCTACCTCGCCGGGCGGCGCGACGACATCGTGCTCGCCACAAAGTGCTTCATGCCGATGGGGCGACGACCCTGGGACGCCGGCATGTCGCGCAAGCACATCACGTCCGCCATCGACGCCTCGCTGCGACGGTTGCAGACCGACTACGTGGACCTGTACCAGTTGCACTTCGACGACCGGGCCACCCCCATCGACGAGACCGTCCAGGCGCTCGACGACGTGGTGCGCAGCGGCAAGGCGCGCTACATCGGCGTCTCCAACTGGCAGGCCTGGCGTCTGGCCCGCGCCGTCGGCCGGACGGAGCTGCTCCGGACGGTGCCGATCGTGTCGGTGCAGCCCCGCTACAACCTCCTCTTCCGGGCCATCGAACGGGACCTGCTCCCGCTGTGCGACGAGGTCGGCATCGGCGTGATCCCCTACAACCCGCTCGCCGGTGGGCTGCTCACCGGCAAGCACCGACGCCAGGAGGACGCCCCGGACGGGCGCTTCACCCTCGGCACGGCAGGCGCCATGTACCGCGACCGCTACTGGCACGACCGCGAGTTCGACACGGTGGAACTGCTGCGTCCGATCGCCGCCCAAGCGGGGATCTCGCTGACGCAGCTCGCCATCGGCTGGGTGCTCGCCAATCCGACGGTCACGGCGCCCATCGTCGGGGCCAGCCGCCCGGAGCAGCTCGACGACGCCCTCGCCGCGGTGGAGCACCCGCTCCCGGCCGACCTCGTCACCCGACTCGGCGAGCTCACGGCCGAGTGGCGCCGCAGCGACGCCGAACGCTGACAGCTTCAGAGACGCCGGCCGCGATCTGCGGCGCCAACGTGCGTGGCGTCAGGCGGGCGGGGCCGAGGAAGCCGCCTCGGCCACGAAGAAATCGGTCGGCGGCGGAGTGCGGTCGATCTCGGGCGCGAGCGCCGTCATCCGCTCCAGGGCGATGCGCCGGTCGGCGTCGGTGAAGACGCGGGTGGTGCAGCAGAACTCGACCATGGTGCCGCCGGGATCGTCGGTGTAGATGGACACGCACCAGCCGTGGTCGATGCGCGCCACGTCGTGCCCGTGGGCGAGCCAGCGGTCCTTGCGAGCATCGAGGTCGGCCAGATCCGCAGCGGCGAAGGCGACGTGGTTGACGAAATTCGGCAGCCCAAGTCCGGTCGATATGCCGGGCGTGAAGTCGGGGACGCTCTCGTCGTGCAGGTCCCACACGGCGAACATCTCGCCGCCGCCGGTGTCGTAGAAGAGGTGGCGTGCCCAGCCGTGGCGCATGTAGGGGATGACGTCGACGTTCACGAGCTCGAAGCCGCAGGCCTCGCTGTAGAACCGGTGCGTCGCCTGGAGATCCTTGGCGGCGACCGCCACGTGATGGAACGCCATGTGGCCTCCCCTCCCCGGCCCTGCACGCTACACGAGCAGGTGGAACACGGCGCTGTCGGGTGGGACCCGCTGCACGTCGAGTCCCGACAGCGCGATGCGCTCGAGCAGCGGTTCGAGATCGTGGCGGTCCGACAGCTCCACGCCGACGAGGGCCGGACCGAACTCCCGGTCGTTCTTCTTGATGTACTCGAACAGCACGATGTCGTCGCTCGGACCGAGGCAGTCGTCGAGGAAGCGGCGCAGGGCGCCCGGCTGCTGAGGGAAGGCCACGATGAAGTAGTGCTTCAGTCCCTGGTGGACGAGGCTCCGCTCGATGATCTCGCCGTACCGGGCGACGTCGTTGTTCCCACCGCTCAAGATGCAGACGACCTCGCCGCCGACGATCTCCTCGGCCACGAGGTCGAGCGCGGCGATGGCGAGCGCGCCGGCGGGCTCGGCCACGATGCCGTCGTCCTGGTAGAGGGCGAGCTGCTCGGTGCACACCCGCCCTTCCTCCACGACGCGGATGTCGGGGACCAGATCGCGGACGATGCCGAGCGTGAGGTCCCCGGGGCGCCGCACCACGGCCCCGTCCACGAAGTCGTCGACGATGTCGATGACGAGGGGGTGGCCTGCCTCGACCGAGCGCAGCATGGCGGGGGCGCCGGCCGGCTGCACGCCGACCACGCGGGTCGGCGCGTCGAGCCCGGCGAGTGCCACGGCGACGCCGGACACGAGCCCGCCGCCGCCGATGGGGACGACGACCATTGCCGGGGGATGCCCCAGCTGGTCGACGAGCTCCAGGGCGATGGTCCCCTGCCCGGCCACGGTGAGCGGGTGGTCGAAGGTGGGCACCACGACGGCACCCGTGTCGGCCGAGTGCCCGAGCGCGGCGGCGTAGGCGTCGTCGAAGCTGTCGCCGGCGAAGCGCACGTCCACCAGGTCGCCGGCGAGGGCGCGGATGCGGGCCACCTTCTGGCGGGGGGTGCGGCGGGGCAGGAAGACCACCCCCGGCACCTGCAGGTGGCGGCAGCTCCAGGCCACACCCTGGGCGTGGTTGCCGGCGCTGGCGCAGACCACCCCGGCGGCCAGCGCCCCTTCGGGCTGGGCGGCGATGAAGTTGTAGGCGCCCCTGATCTTGTACGACCGCACCGCCTGGAGGTCCTCGCGCTTCAGGTGGACGTCGGCGCCGAAGCGCTCCGACAGGCGTTCGCTGCGCTGCAGCGGCGTCACCACGCCGAGGGGGGCGAGGCGGTCGGCGGCGGCCCGCACGTCGGCGAGCCCGACCAGCTCGCGCCACCCCGTCGCCGGCTGCGTCACGACCTGGAGCCTACGGGCCGGCGTGCTCCGGCCCGGTGTGGGTGCCTTGCGGGGAGGCGGGGGGTAAGAGCCGGTCGAGCACGGTGCTCGGGACAGTGCGAACGAAGGAGGCCCTCTCGTGACCGGCCGGACCCC
The DNA here is from genome assembly GCA_035653635.1 of Acidimicrobiales bacterium. Taxonomy (GTDB): domain Bacteria; phylum Actinomycetota; class Acidimicrobiia; order Acidimicrobiales; family UBA8190; genus DASRBM01. The sequence goes on from DASRBM010000370.1 coordinate 4,146, forward strand.
GTGGCCACCGACGGTGCTGAAAACCGCCACACATCTGGGCGTTTCCGCTGGATGCGCCGAAGGTCCCGGGGCTCATGGACTTTGCCCACTTCAGGCCGGGCCCTGTTGTTCCGATGATGTGACACAGGACGAAGGGAGGTCACGATGACCCTGGGCGAGCGCTGCGACGAGATCGTGCGCCTCATCGACGAGACGCTCGAGGACTACGCCACCTCCCGACTCGAGCCCGCCGTCCCGGCCGACCGTCCCCTCGTGGCCGCGGTGCGGACGCTGGCCCGAGCCGAGCGGACCAGGCTGGCCAAGAGCGCCTGATCCCGGACCCGGCCGGCCCGACGCCCCGGCCCGGTCCGAGCAGCAACCTTCCCGGGCCGCTCCGGCGGTTCGGGCCACCCATAGGCTTCTCACAGCAAAGCCACAGCTAGCGGTCGCACCATGGAGGCCGGGAGGACCGGCCCCATGACCACCGCCACCACGGCGGCGGCACCCACCCGGGTGCTCGTCGTCGACGACGAGAAGAGCATCACCGATCTGCTGTCGATGGCCCTTCGCTACGAAGGCCTCGAGGTGGAGGTGGCCTACGGCGGGCGCGAAGCCCTCGACGCCATGGCCCGCTTCCGGCCGCAGCTGGTCGTGCTCGACGTGATGCTGCCCGACCTGACCGGGTTCGAGGTGCTCGAGCGCATGACCCGCGACGGCATCGGCGGCCGCGTCCCGGTCCTCTTCCTCACCGCCCGCGACACCCTCGACGACAAGCTGCGCGGCTTCACCCTGGGCGGCGACGACTACATGACGAAGCCGTTCTCGGTCGAGGAGCTCATCGTCCGCATCCGGGCCATCCTCCGCCGCGTCCACGGTGACGGCCACAGCGCCCGGCTGGCCGTGGCCGACCTGGAGCTCGACGAGGAGAGCCACGAGGTCTACCGCGGCGCAACTCCCGTCGACCTGACGCCGACCGAGTTCAAGCTGCTGCACTACCTGATGCTCAACACGGGCCGGGTGGTGTCGAAGTCCCAGATCCTCGACCGGGTGTGGAATTACGACTTCGACGGCAACGCCAACGTGGTCGAGATCTACATCAGCTACCTGCGCAAGAAGATCGACTCGCTCGGGCCCCGGCTCATCCACACGGTGCGGGGAGTGGGATACAGCCTCCGGCCGCCACGCCCGGCCTGATGACCCTTCGTCTCCGGCTGCTGCTGGTCCTGCTCGGCATCGTCGCCTGCGGCCTGCTCGCCGCCGATGCCGTCACCTACAACCAGCTCGACAACTTCCTCTACAGCCGGACCGACCAGCAACTGGCCGGCGCCTTCCCAGGCGTGGTCAACGCGGTGAGCCACTGCGCCGAGGTGGAGTCGCAGTTCCCGGGCGTGTCGTGCGGCCAGGTCGTGCGCCTGCCCCAGGACACCGCTGCGAGCATCCCGCTCGGCACCATCGGAGAACTGCTCGACGCGTCGGGGAACGTGGTCGGCCAGCCCGTGTCCTTCCTCGGCGTCCTCGGATCGGGCAAGAGCCTCCCCCACCTGCCGGCCGGCCTGCCGGGGTCCTCGGACAACCCGGGGGGTGCTTCGCTGTACTTCTCCGCTTCGGGCGGCGGTGTCCACTACCGCGTGCTGGCGCAGCCGCTCACCCCGGGCGGGGGCACGGCCGTCGTCGCCTTCCCGACCACCGACATCTCCCAGACGCTCGGTCACCTGCTGCGGATCGAGGGCCTCGTGACCCTCGGTGTGCTCGTGGCCCTCGGGGCGCTCGCCTGGTGGATGGTGCGGCGTGAGCTGCGGCCGCTCGACGCCATGGCCACGACCGCCGGCGCCATCGCGGCGGGCGACCTCACCCAGCGGGTGGAGGACGACGACAGCCGCACCGAGGTCGGCCGTCTCGGCACCGCGCTCAACACCATGCTCGGCAACATCGAGCGGGCCTTCGACGCCCGGGCTGCCTCGGAGGAACGGCTGCGCCGGTTCCTGGCCGACGCCTCGCACGAGCTGCGCACACCGCTCACCTCCATCCGCGGCTACGCCGAGATGTTCGACCGCGGGGCGCGTGACCGTCCCGAGGATCTCGCCGTGTCGATGCGCCACATCCGCGACGAGGCCGACCGCATGAACGAGCTCGTGAACGACCTGCTCCTCCTGGCCCGCCTCGACCGTGAGCGCCCGCTCGAGCACCAGGCCGTCGACCTGCGGGCCCTCGCCGACGAGGCCGTGGCCGCCGCGCGGGTCTCCGCGCCCGGCCGCCAGATCACGCTGTCGGCGCCGGACGCCCTCGTCGTCCAAGGAGACGGCGGGCGGCTGCGCCAAGTACTCGACAACCTGCTCACCAACGCCGACCGCTACACCCCGCCGGGGACGCCGGTCGAGG
>DASRBM010000371.1:0-4192 GCA_035653635.1 Acidimicrobiales bacterium
GGGGGCACCGACGCGGCGCTCGGAGGCGGCGTCGGCGGCATCATCGGCGGGGTGCTCGGCCGCAACGTGTAGCTCAGGCGGCGCGTCCCGGCGCGAGCGGCGTCACCGACGCGCCGGCGGGGATCCGGCTCCGACCGAAGACCTGCACGGCGACACTGGCGCCGTACAGCGCGGCGGCGCCGGCGAGCACTTCGACGAGCACGGCCCGCACGGGTGCGCCCCCCGACACGATGTCGAGGGCGGTCTGACGCATCGTGCCGTGCACCATGTGGCCCACCACCGTCGGGACGAGCCAGGCGGCGGCAACGGCGACGCCGCACTCGAGCGCGGCACCCAACGCGAGTCGCCGGACGATGCGGTGCCGGTCGACGGCGAGGGCGAGCGCGCCGAGGGCGAGGGCGAGTGCGCCGAGTGCCAGGAACCCGGCGTCGTGGTGCAGGGTGCGACCGAGCTTCGCGAGGGTGTGCTCTCCCACGTCGAGGTTGAGCCCCTGTCCGCCGAGCACGCTCGCGATCCCGGGGTCGAGCTTGCCCAGCTCGGCTGACAGCGCCTGCCCGGCACCGGGATCCTGACCGGCGAGCGCCTGCGCCACCTGCGGATCGCCCAGGGCCTTGCCGATCGCCTGCTGCGCCCCGGCGCTCGTCCCGGCACCGGGGGAGAGCCGGTCGAGCTGGCTCTGGATGTCGTTGGCCGCCGTGTGCCGAACCGCCGTGCTGAGCGTGCTCGAGGCCCTGCCGGCGAGCAGCGAAATCCACCAGGTGCCGAGCGCGGCCGAGCCGGCCACGAGGGCGAGCGCCACGAGGGCGCGGGCCACGATCTGGCGGGCGACTCCCACATTGGTGTGTCGGCGGGCCGTCGTGCCTTCTTGAGCAGGGCGTCCCGCCCGGCCGCCCCCTTACCGGGTCGAGCCGTCCCCGTCGAGGCCGAAGAGCTCGTCGAGCCCGGTGACCCGCAGCACTCGGATGGCGAGGGGCCGCGGGTTGCGTATCACCACGTTCCCGCCCCGGGCCCGGGCCTCCTTCAACACGGTGACGAAGACGCCGAGGGTGGTGGCGTCGAGGAAGGTCACGTCGCCGAGGTCGATGGTCAGCTGGACGTGGCCCTGCCGGAGAAGGGCCTCGAGCTGTCGCCGGAGCTCGGCCGCGACGACGAAGTCGAGCTCCCCCGAGGGCGCCACCACGGTGACGCCGGGCTCGTGCCTGACGTCCATGACGACGGTCATTTCCCGGGCGCCACCATGGACAGGCCCGGACGGCCGCTGTCCACGACGGCCGGCAGCTCCGCCCACACGACCTTGCGGCCGCCGTCGGCGCCCTCGGTGCCCCACGCGGTCGAGAGCGCGCTCACCAGCAGAAGGCCCCGGCCGCGCTCCTCGAACGGTTCGGGCAGCTGGGGATCGGGCACGCCCCGGCCGGTGTCGGCCACCTCGAGGCGCAGCACCCCTCCGGCGAGCCGCGCGCTCAGCTCGCACGTGGAGCCGGCGTGGACGAGGGCGTTCGTGACGAGCTCGGTGACGACCAGCTGCGCGTCCTCGACGATGGCGCCGCAGTGCCACCGCTCGCACTGCTCGGTGACGAACCGTCGTGCCGCGGCGACGTCGTTGCGGCTCGGTCCCAGGTCGACACGCGCCAGTTGCGACTGCTCGCGACTGAGGTCCGACAACAGGCTGACGAGGTACCGGATCTCCTGGTCCTTACGGACGAAGCCCTCCACCTGGCGCAGGAGGTCGACCCGCTCCTGGGAGACGGATCCGGTGAAGACGACCACCTTGGCGTCGGGCGCGGCGCGACGCACCCCGGCGAGCACGTCGCTGCCTGCCAGATCCGGGAGCCCGAGGTCGAGCACGACGACATCGGGTTGGAGAAGCCCAGCGGCCTCGATGGCGCCGGCGCCGTCCCCGGCTTCGCCGACGACGTCGAAGTCTCCTTGAACCTTCAGCGCTGTACGGACGACGGCGCGCAACTCAGGCGCGTCGTCGACCAGGAGGACCGTCACCGCCACCGAAGGCCAGGGTACACAAACCGCGGCAAGACAGCGGAGGACCCGAAACGCGAGCGGGGTAGGGTGGCCTCGGTGGGCGACGCCATCGTCGACGTTGTGGTGGTGGACGACGCCGACGACGTGCGACAGGTCGTCGGTCGCCAACTCCACCTGAGCGGCCGGTTCCGGGTCGTCGCCGAGGGCGCGACGGGAGCCGAGGCCATCGAGTTGGCTGCCCGCCTGAAACCCGGGGTTCTCGTCATGGACGCGTCCATGCCCGGGGTGGACGGGTTGCAAGCGTTGGCCGAGGTACGCAGGTTGTCGCCGTCCACCTGCGTGGTCATGTTCTCCGGGTTCGGCGGCCCGCTCCTCGAACAACGGGCGGCCGAACTCGGTGCCGACGGCTGGCTCGAGAAGTCGACGCCCATCGCCGAGCTCCCCGGCCGGATCCTGGCCGTCCTGGCCCGGCGCTCGGGCACCGAGGCCGTGCCGGCTCCCGCGGCACCGGACGAACCGCCGATGGTGGACTTCGCCGATGCGGCCGACGAGGCGCTGCTCGCCAGCCATCTGGAACGCTTCCGCACCGTCTTCGACCAGGCCGCCATCGGAATGGCCACCATGACCCGGGCAGGCACCGTCGTCCGCGTCAACCGCGCCCTCGAGCGGATCTTCGACCGGCCCGCTCACCGATTGATCGGTTGCTCATACAGCGAATTGGCCGGCGCCAGGACGTCCTCTGTCGTGGCGGAAGCGGTGGCGGACGTCGCCGAGGACCGTCGCGAGACGTCGGTGTTCGAGCATCCGCTGTCGACGGCGGGCGGCGAGCGGTGGGTGCGGGCCACGCTGACCGTCGTCCGCGACGAGGGCGGCCGGCCGCTGTACCTCTTCGCCCAGGCCGAGGACATCACCGAACGCCGTCGCGCCGAGGAACGCTTGCGGGTGAGCGAGGAACGGTTTCGTCTCCTCGTCGAAGGCGTGCACGACTACGCCATCTTCATGCTCGACCCCGAGGGCCACATCACGACCTGGAACTCAGGAGCACAGCGCATGAAGGGCTGGAGCGCGGACGAGATCATCGGCCAGCACTTCCGCATCTTCTATCCCGAGGAGGCGCGACGGCGGAATCATCCCGAGTACGAGCTGCGGGTGGCGGTGCTCGAAGGCCGTTACGAGGAGGAAGGCTGGCGCCTGCGCAAGGACGGCACCCGGTTCTGGGCCAACGTCCTCATAACCGCCCTGTTCGACAAGTCGGGCAACGTGGCCGGGTTCTCGAAGGTGACGCGTGACGTGACCGAGCGTCGAATGGCCATGCAGGCGAGCGAGGAGGCGGCGGCCGAGCTGGCGGCGGCCAACATCCGGCTGCAGGCGACCACCGAGGAGACGGCGCAGTTCCTGGCGGTGACGGCCCACGAACTGCAGAGCCCGGTGGCCGTCATGACCGGCGCCGCCGACCTCCTCGACCAGCACTGGGCCAAGCTCGACGAGGCCGACCGGGTGGAGACCCTGCGCACGATCAGCCGGGGCGGGGCCCGCCTGCGGCGATTGCTCGACGAGCTCCTCACCGTGAGCCGTCTCGAGAGCGGTTCGTTCGTGTTCGCGCTCGAGGAGGTGGCCCTCGCGCCACTACTGCACGAGGCCGTGAGCCAGACCGGCCTGGCCGCCGGCGACGTCACCGTCCTGTGCGAGGAGGAGCTCGCGGTGCGGGCCGACCCACTGCGGGTGGTCCAGATCGTCACCAACCTGCTGTCGAACGCGGCGAAGTACGGTTCGGCACCCGTCGTCGTGCAGGCCACCTCCCACCGGGCCCACGTCGAGGTCCTCGTGTGCGACGCGGGCAACGGGGTGGCACCCGAGCACGTGCCCCTGCTGTTCCGGAAGTTCGTCCAGGGACCGGGGCGCCGTGGCCGGGGGACCGGGCTCGGGCTGTTCATCGTGCGGGAGCTGGCCAGAGGTCAGGGCGGCGACGCCTGGTACGAGCGCGGGCCCGACGACCGCCCGTGCTTCGCCTTCTCTCTGCCGGTGGTGCCCGGTTCAGCTGTGCCCTCCTAAGTAGCGTCGGCGCGTGCCCAATCCCGCGCCGGTGCCCGAGCGCCGGGTCCTCGTCGCCGAGGTGTGGATCGTCCTCGCCCTGTCGCTCGGCGCCTCTGCGCTCTATGTGCTGCTCGACCTGGCCCAGCACCTGAGTGCCGGGCGCCCCCTGTCGGCCCAGCGC
>DASRBM010000372.1:0-6342 GCA_035653635.1 Acidimicrobiales bacterium
CCTCGGGCCCATCCAGCGGGCCATGACCACCGGCACCACCGTCACGAGCTACGACACCCGCTTCGAGCGCACCGACGGCTCGCAGTTCTTCGTGGCCTTCACCGCCTCGCCGATGATGAGCGACGGGCAGGCCAACGGGGCCGTTCTCGTGTTCCGCGACATCACCGAGCGCAAGGCCTTCGAGGAGCAGCTCACCCGCCACGCCTTCCACGACAGCCTGACGGGCCTGCCCAACCGCCGGCTCTTCCTCGACCACCTCGACCACGCCCTGCGCCGTTCGTCGCGCAGCCACGAGATGCACGCCGTGCTCTTCGCCGACGTGGACCGCTTCAAGGTCATCAACGACAGCCTCGGCCACCACGCCGGGGACCGCCTGCTCGTGGCCATCGCCGAGCGGATGCGGGCGTCGTTGCGGCCCGGTGACGTGCTCGCACGCTTCGGCGGCGACGAGTTCACCATCCTGCTCGAGGGGCTGTGCAGCACCGAGGACGCCGTGGCCGTCGTCACCCGCCTCCTGGCGGAGATCAGCCGTCCGGTCACCCTGCCCGACGGCCACGAGGTCGTCGCCTCCATGAGCGTGGGCATCGCCGTGACCGGTCCCGGCAAGTCCCGCGACGACCTGCTGCACGACGCCGACGTCGCCATGTACCGGGCCAAGGGCAAGGGGCGCGGCGGCCAGTACGAGGTGTTCGACGCGCTGGCCATGGGGAACCGGTCGGCCGAGCGCATCGAGCTCGAGGCGGCCCTGCGCAAGGCCATCGAGGACGACGCCCTCGACGTGCACTACCAGCCGGTGTTCCGGGTGGACGACGGCACGATCGTCGGCGCCGAAGCCCTCGTGCGCTGGTCGCATCCCGAGCGGGGACTGCTCGCCCCGGCGAGCTTCATCGGCCTGGCCGAGGAGTCGGGCCTCATCATCGCCCTCGGCAACCGGGTGCTGGAGCACGCCTGCCGCCAGGCTCGGGCCTGGTTCGAGGAATTCGGCGTCCCCCTGTCGGTCGCCGTCAACCTGTCGGCCCGCCAGTTCCAGCAGCCGGCGCTGGCCGAGCAGATCGAGGAGGTGCTCCAGCGCACCGGCGTGCGGCCCTCGCAGCTGTGCCTGGAGATCACCGAGTCCATGGCCATGGACGACATCGAGCGCACGCGCAGCGTCCTCGTCCGGTTGAAGAGCCTCGGTGTGCGCGTGGCCATCGACGACTTCGGCACCGGCCACTCGGCGCTCGGCTACCTGACGCAGTTCCCGGTGGACGTGGTGAAGGTGGACCGCACCTTCGTCGACCAGGTGGAGACGGACCCGGTCAAGTCCGCCATCATCTCGGCCGTCATCCGCCTGGCCGAGGCCATCGGCACCACGGCGGTGGTGGAGGGCGTCGAGACCGAGGGCCAGCTCGAGCACCTGCGGGCACTGGGATGCCCCCAGGCCCAGGGGTACTTCCTGGCCCGGCCCCAGTCGGCCGAGCGCGTGCGGGGCCTGATGGCGGATGCCCTGACGCCCGACATCGCCTCACTGGCGCAGCAGGTCGCAGCCGGCCGCCGGCGCTGAGCCCGGCGAGCGGCCACCGCTGGCGGCCACGTCGAACAGCCCGGAGAGCCGCCCTGTCGGTCTGCCGCCGCGCGAGCACGACTCGATGCGCTTGGCAAGGACTTTGGTCCCAATTGCGACTCAAGTTGGCCACGCATTGTGCCGATCTTTGAGGCGGGGATTGGGATTCGGTCCGGGAGGGCCGGGCTCCGGGCGGCGGGCGCGGTTTCCGCCTGTGATCGAAAGGTCACAAGGGGGCAGTGCGATGGGGGGACGCTCGAGGACGCGCGCACGGCGCGTCGCCGAGATCGGAGCAGTGGGCATCGACCAGGAGCTCGTACGGCGCCGCTGGTCGCGCCGGGCCAGGGTCCTGACGGCCGCCACCGGGGTGCTGTTGGCTGGTGCGGGTGCCTACGCCGGGACCAACTGGGTGGTGGGCCTCAACGGCGGGTCGTCGGCCCAGGGGCAGTCGGCCACCATCTCGAACCTGACCATCACGGCGGTGTCGTCGCCGTCGCCGACCAACCTGCTCTATCCGGGCGGCACGGGCGACGTGGTCGTGACGATCACGAACCCGAACCCGTATCCGGTGACCATCACCGCCGTGCAGCTGCCGGCCAACACCAGCTACGCGGGGGGCTACTCGAACAGCTCGCTCTCCACGCCGCAGACCGGCTGCCTGGCCGCCACCCCGAGCGGGGTCACCTGGAACTACGCGACGGCCTCGAGCGGCACCTCGCACACGCTCACCACGGCGCTCACGGTCGCCGCCAACGGCGACGCCGGGAACCCGCTCACGGTCACCTTCACCGGTGACGCGTCGATGGCGCTCTCCGCGCCCGCCGCGTGTGTGAACACCTACTTCTCGATGCCGTCGTTCACCGGGGTGACGGCGACCGGTGGGGCGGCCACCGCCACGAGCAGTCCGGCCACCGACAGCTGGACGAGCTGATCGGAGGCGACGGCCACGTCGGCACCACGACGAGGTCGCCCGGAGGGCACGGTCGGAAGCGGGACCGGCCGTGTCCTCCCGAAGCTGGGGCTTCTGGCCGCCGGCTTCGTCTTCGTCGTCCTCGGAGCGCTTCCGGCCGTGTCCGACGCGTCCACGACGTGGTCGGTCACCCTGCGCAGCGGGAGCACGGCCCAGGCCCTGTCCCAGGGGCTCCCGGCCGCGCCCACCGGTGTGGCCGCCGCCTGCACCGGGCTGCTCCTGAGCCCGAAGGCCAACGTCACCTGGTCGGCGGTGACGCACGCCACCAGCTACGCCGTCTTCCAGTCGTCCACCTCGTCGACGAGCGGCTTCAGCCAGGTGGCGAGCGGCATCGTCACCACCAGCTGGACGAGTAGCGCGCTCGGTACCGGCACCTTCTGGTTCCGCGTCGTCGCCTACGACGGCACCAACTGGGCGGGCCCCCAGTCGTCCTCGTCGAATTCCATCACCGTCATCATCAACGTCTCTTGCACCTGACAGAGGTGCTGCTCGTGGCGTCGGACTGACGACCTCGCCACGCTGTCGGCCGACGTCACTCGCGGGCGCGGGCAGCCGGCGCCCTGGTGAGGGCGGTGCTTCGGCTCTCCACCGCGTGGGTACCGCGCGAACGGCGGGCCACGACGCGATGCACCGGGGGACGCAGATGGTGGCACCACCCATGGACCGGATGACCGTTCCGGGTGCGCCGTCGCCGATCGACCCGGAGCCGGTCCCGATCGATCCCGACCCGGGGACACCGATTCCCGTGCCGGATCCGATCCCCGACCCGAGTCCGGCGTCACATGGCACCTGAGCCATCCGGCCCGCTGGCAGGCAGGAGACGACCGACACAAGGAGGAGACGTGGCCGGACAGAAGATCCGCGAAGTCATGACCGCCAACCCGGAGACGGTGGAGACGACCGACACCATCCGCGACGCGGCCAAGCGCATGCGGGAGAAGGACATCGGCGCCGTGATCGTCATGAACAAGGACCGCGTCGGCGGCGTGCTCACCGATCGCGACATCACGGTGCGGGCGGTGGCAGAGGGACGCGATCCCGATCAGGTGCGCGTGAAGGACATCTGCAGCGCCGACATCATGACGCTGTCGCCCGACGACTCGATCGACCGGGCCATCGAGGTGATGCGCAACAAGGCTGTCCGCCGCATCCCGGTGGTGGAAGGGGGCAAGCCCGTTGGCATGGTCTCCATCGGGGACCTCGCCATGGAGCGCGACGAGCGCTCGGCACTTGCGTCGATCTCCGCCGCGCCGCCCAACACCTGATCCACGGGCCCACAGTGCGGGAGCCGCCCCGGGCTCACGTCGCGGGCCCAGGGCCGCTGCAGACGCGAAACGGCCGGGACCTTCACGGTCCCGGCCGTTTCATGCGTCGGAAAGACGGCGTGCCTGCGTCTTGGTGGAGGCTCGGACCACCGCTCGCATGAGGCCGCCCCACTAACCCGTCTCCGCGCTCGGCGCCGTGGGGTGGTTGGCGCCGGTGTTGCACACAAAACGCCGCGGCGCCACCGGTCTTGCGCGCGTTTGTGTACGCGGGAACGCGCCCGTGTCGTCCGCACGCCTGCGTTGGTACGGCCAGACCGTTTCGTCTGAGCGAGCGACGGGAGCGGCTCTCCTGTACGCGAGCATCGGCGCGCCTGCACGCGTGCAGTGGCGAAACGGACGGTTCAGCGCCTCCAGCGGTCGACGAACACCGCTGGTGTCCACGCCGGCCAACGGGGCTGACCGAGGATCACGCCGCTTCCGAGCTCGGCCACGAGCACCGGACCGTGCAGGTTCGAGTTGTCCCAGAAGGTGGTGGCGTCGACCATGTCGGCCGCTTCGGCGACGTTCGCCCACAGTCGGCAATAGCGGGCGCGGATCTTGTCCTCCGGCACGTCATGGCCGCCGCTCGCCACCCGCCGCTCCACGCGGGCCACGGCGAGCTCCTCGGGGACCATGAGCACGTGCATGGCCACGTAGTACCCGGCCGCCTTGGCTTCGGAGACGAGGGCGATCTTCGAAGGGTGGGAGAACACGGTCTCGGCCACGAACGGTTCGCGGCCGGCGATGAGCACGGCCCGGGTGGCCTCGGCCACCGCCGCGGCCTCGTAGGCATGGTTCGCCGGATCCTCGGACCAGCGCTCGGCCGCGATGACGTCCGCGTTCACGAAGTGCACGCCGGGCATCTGCCGGGCGAGGATCTCGCGGACGAAGGTCGACTTGCCGGCCCCGTTGGGCCCGACGACGAGGTCGAGACGGCTCAAGCAGGACCGGGCGACGCCCGGCGGGCCGTGCTGCCGGTGCGCTTGCGCCCCCGTGGACGGGCACCGACCGCCTGCAGCGGGCTCGTGGTCCCGTCCGGGTGGTAGGCGACGAGGGCGCCGTGCTCGTCGAGGGCGACGGCGGTCGCACCGGTGTCGAGGACGGCACGACCGAAGGAGGCTCCTGCGGCGCGCTCGCGGATGGCCACGTCGAGCTCGATGTTGGCCACCACCCGCTCCTCGGCCGACAGGTTCGCCAGCGGCAGGTCGCCCTGCACCGCGGCGGTGATGCGGCGCCGCGAGGCCGTCTCATAGGCGGAGAGCTGACGGCCCAGCCGGGTCCAGTGCTCGAGCTGCTGGCGGGCCGAGCGCTGCTCGCGGCGCCCCTCGGCCACCGCCGCCTCGTACAGATCGGCATCGAAGCGGGTCATCCGGTCCTCGGCCATGCCCCGGCCTCCTCGTCGTAGCAGACTGTTTACGAAGCGTAACAGATTGCTACATGATGCGCGCCTGCGGGCGGCGGGCCCGGCGGTCTGGCGCCTGCGGGCGGCGGGCACGGCCGTCCCGGCGGCGGAGGTCAGCGACCGGCGCCGACCGGTTCGGGCTCGGTGGCCGGCACCGGCGCGTCCACCTCGGCCTCGCGGTAGACGTACTTGCCGTCACGCAGCCACGACGCTCCGGCGGCGACGAGGCACGCCGCGATGGCGAAGTCGAAGGCCTCGTGCAGTCCCTTCTGGAACGGCGGCGAGATGAGCGACGGGAAGAAGCTGCGCCCGGTCAGCGCCGCCTGATGGGCGGCCGACAGGTGCGACAGCACCGCCGGACCGAGCAGATGCTGCATCGGATTCTCCCCGAGGAAGGCGGCGAAGAGCGTCGACACCGGTGGAAGGTGGGCCACGCGTCCGGCCACCGTGGTGGGCACACCCTGGGCGACGAGCCCGTGGTAGAGCGCGCCGGGGAGGTCGGCGGCCAGGCCGGCGATCATGAGGCTGAAGAAGATGCCGATCGACAACACCTGCGCCGAGTTCTGGAACGTGGAGTTCATCCCCGACCCGGCGCCGCGGTGCTGCGGCGGCAGGCTGTTCATGACCCCGGCCCGGTTGGGCGAACCGAAGATGCCCATGGCCAGACCGGCGACGAGCAGCACCAGCGCGAACTGCCAGTAGACGAAGTTGATCGGCAGGAGCTCGAGTGCCACGAAGGCGCCAGCCGACACGACCATGCCGCCCGTCGCGAATGGACGTGATCCGAAGCGGTCGGACAGGAAGCCCGAGGCCGGCCCGGCGAAGAGCAGTCCTGCCGTGAGCGGGACCATGTAGATGCCGGCCCACAGTGGCGTACGGGCGAAGTCGAACCCGTGGCGAGGCAGCCAGATGCCCTGCAGCCAGATGATGAGCATGAACATGAGCCCGCCCCGGCCGAGGGCGGCGAGGAAGCTGGCGAGCACCCCGGAGGTGAACGACCGGATACGGAACAGCTGCAGCCGGAACATGGGCGCGGGGGAGCGGAATTCGATGAGGGTGAACAACCCGAGGAGCACGATTCCGCCGGTCAGCTCGCCGATGACGGCCGGCGACGTCCAGCCCA
>DASRBM010000373.1:0-7163 GCA_035653635.1 Acidimicrobiales bacterium
GCTCCCGCCGGACGATCTCGAGGCCCGTGGCGGCGTCGTCGGCCTGCAGGACCCGGTAGCCGTCACGCCGCAGGTACATGGAGACCAGATCGGAGATGTGGTGGTCGTCCTCGATGACGACGATGACGGACGGGTCGCCCAAAGTCGGCACCTGTGCAGCCTGCCACCGCGCCGGTGCCACGACCGGGCATGGGGCGCCCCGGACGGCTCCGGCGCCCGCTCACCGGTCAGCTGCTTCCCGCGTCCGCCGCGCCGCCCACGCGCCGCTCGGACCAGCGCAGACGGTGCCGTCGGGTGCTCCGGAGGCCCGGTCGGGCCCCGGTAGGCTGACGCGGTGGCGCCCCCGACCTACCTCGACGAGATCGTGGCCGCGCACCGGGGAGCCGCCGCGGCGGACACGCGCGACCTCGACACGCTGCTCCGGACGGCCACCGAGGCGCCGCCGACACGCGGTTTCCGCCGGGCCCTCCTCGACGACGACCGTCTCGCCGTCATCGCCGAGGTGAAGCGCCGCTCGCCGTCGAAGGGCGACCTCGACCCGGGGCTCGACCCGGCCGAGGTGGGCCGCCAGTACGAAGCCGGGGGAGCCGCCTGCCTCTCCGTGCTCACCGATGCCGCCTATTTCGGCGGATCCGCCACCGACCTGCAGGCGGCCCGGGCTGCGGTCGAGCTGCCGGTGCTGCGCAAGGACTTCACCGTGTGCGCGGCGGATCTGTGCGACGCCCGCATCATGGGGGCCGACGCCGTGCTGCTCATCGTGGCCGCCCTCGACGACGCCGAGCTGGCCGGCCTGCGCTCGCTCGGCTCCACCATGGGCCTCGACGTGCTCGTGGAGGTGCACGACGCCGACGAGCTCGAACGGGCCCTCGCCGCCGGCTCCAACCTGATCGGCGTCAACCAGCGGGATCTGCGCACCTTCGACGTCGATCCGGAACGGGCACTCGCCCTCGTGGCCGAGTTCCCGGCCGACGTGGTGGCGGTGGCCGAATCGGGCATCGGGGGCCCGGAGGACGCCGGTGTCCTGGCCGCAGCAGGCTTCGACGCCGTGCTCGTCGGCGAGAGCCTGGTACGCGCCAGTGACCGCCGCGCCGCGGTGGCGGCGATGAGCGCCCTGCCGAAGGGTGCTCGGCCGAGCGGACGCACCTCGGCCCGGACGGGACGCTGAGCGGGGACGGTGGTGACGGCGCCATGTGGGTGAAGATCTGTGGCATCACGTCGGAGGCCGACGCGCTGCTGGCCGTCGGCTTCGGGGCCGACGCCGTCGGGTTCATCTTCGCCCCGTCGCCCCGGCAGGTGTCGGTGCGGGCGGTGCAGCAGATCGTCGACCGCATCCCGCGCGAGATCGTGACGGTCGGGGTCTTCCGCGACGAGGCGCCGCAACGGGTCGTGGAGATCGTCAACACCATCGGTCTCCGCGCCGCGCAACTGCACGGGCACGAGACGCCGGACCAGACCCGCTACGTGGCCGAGCGCGTGCCCTTCACCATGAAGGCGTTCCCGGCCGGTCATCCCGGCATCGCCCGTGTCGACGACTACGGCGCCCACGCCGTCCTGGTCGACGCCGCTTCTCCGGGCTCGGGCGAGGTCTTCGACTGGCGGCTGGCCGAAGGTGTCGTCGACCCGGCCCGCCTCGTCGTGTCGGGGGGACTGCGCGCCGGCAACGTCGGCGACGCCATCGCCCATCTCCGGCCTTTCGGTGTGGACGTCTGCTCCGGTGTCGAGATGGCACCGGGGCAGAAGGATCCGCGCAAGTTGCGGGACTTCGTCGTCGCCGCCCGCCGCGCCGCCGGTGACGACCCCGACGGCGCCCTCGTGGGCGACGGGGCGCGCGACCTCGACGACGACGCCGGCATCTACGACTGGCAGCAGGACTCATGACGCCCGATCCCGTGACCGGCGAGCTGATGGGGCGGCCCGCGGCCGACGGGCGCTTCGGCGAATTCGGCGGGCGCTTCGTCCCCGAGTCGCTCGTGCCCGCCTGCATGGAGCTCGAGGAGGCGTTCACCGCCGCCTGGGCCGATCCGGGGTTCCACGCCGAGTTCGAGACGATCCTGCGCGACTACGGGGGCCGGCCCACGCCGGTGACGACGTGTCACCGCCTGTCGGAGCGCCTCGGTGTCACCGTCCTGCTCAAGCGCGAGGACCTGGCCCACACCGGCTCGCACAAGCTCAACAACGTGGTCGGCCAGGCCCTGCTCGCCCGGCGCATGGGCAAGCACCGCCTGGTGGCCGAGACCGGTGCGGGGCAGCACGGCGTGGCCTCCGCCACCGCCGCCGCGCTCTTCGGCATGGAGTGCGTCGTCTACATGGGCCGCGTGGACACCGAGCGCCAGGCGCTGAACGTCTTCCGCATGGAGCTCCTCGGCGCCGAGGTGCGCCCCGTGGACAGCGGGAGCCGCACGTTGAAGGACGCCGTCAACGAGGCGCTGCGCGACTGGGTCGCCACCGTGGAGCACACCCACTACTGCCTCGGGTCGGTCATGGGCCCGCACCCGTATCCGTACATGGTGCGTGAGCTGCAGCGGGTGGTGGGGGACGAGGCACGCGAACAGTGCCGCACCCTCCTCGGGCGCGACCCCGACCTGGTGGTGGCATGCGTGGGAGGCGGTTCCAACGCGGCGGGCACCTTCGCCGGATTCGTCGGCACCGGTGCCGGGCTCGTCGGGGTCGAGGCGGCCGGCGGCGCCGCCATGGGGCACGGCGTGCCCGGCGTGCTGCACGGCATGAAGTCGTACCTGATGCAGGACGAAGCCGGGCAGATCGAGGAGGCGGAGTCGATCTCGGCCGGCCTCGACTATCCCGGTATCGGTCCCGAGCACGCTCATCTGGCGTCGGTCGGGCGCGCCCGTTACGTGCAGGCGAACGACGCCGAGGTCCTCGAGGCCTTCAAGTTGCTCGCCCACACCGAGGGCATCATCCCTGCGCTCGAATCCGCCCACGCGGTGGCCTGGGTGGCGCGCGAGGCCGGCAAGGAGATCCCGCTCGGCTCCACCGTGCTCGTCACGCTGTCCGGCCGCGGCGACAAGGACATCGCCCAGGTGCGGGACCTGCTGTCGTGAACCCGGCTACGGCACCATCCACCGTGCCTGCATCGGACGACGACCCCCCCGGTCTGCTCGAGACCCATCTGCGGGCGCGGCGCGAAGCAGGGGCCAAGCTGCTCGTCCCCTACGTGACGGCCGGGCTCTCCGACGACTGGCTCGACGTGGTGCGGGCGGTGGCCGACGCCGGGGCGGACGCCATCGAGATCGGGTTGCCCTTCTCCGACCCGATGATCGACGGCCCCACCATCCAGGCCGCGTCGCTCGAATCACTACGGCGGGGGACGACACCCACCGGGGCGCTCACCCAGCTGCGGAAGGCCGACGTGGGCGTGCCCCTCGTCGTCATGACCTATTACAACGTCGTCTACCGGGCCGGCCACGAGCGCTTCGCGCACCGGCTGACCGAGGCCGGCGTGTGCGGGGCGATCCTTCCCGATCTGCCGCTCGAGGAGGCAGGGGAGTGGTGCGAGGCGGCCGACGCGTCGGGCGTCGCCACCGTGCTGCTCGTGGCGCCTTCGACTCCCGTCGAGCGCGCCGCGAAGATCTGCGCCCGTTCCCGGGGCTTCGTCTACGCCGTGGGCCTCATGGGTGTGACGGGGGAACGGCAGACACTCGCCGCGTCCGCCGGCGATGTCGCCCGTCGTCTCCGCGGTGTCACCGATCGGCCGGTGTGCGTGGGCATCGGCGTGTCGAACGCCGAGCAGGCCGTCGCCGTCGCCTCCGAAGCGGACGGCGTGGTCATCGGTTCCGCCCTCGTCCGCCGGCTTCTCGACGGCGAGGGACCCGAGGGTGCGGCCCGCTTCGTCGGCGGGGTGCGTCGCGCCCTCGACGATATGCCGGCGCGCTGACGCAGCACCTCGCGGCGACTCGCTCGGGCGCATCCGCGCCGTGGTGCACCCGAATCTGAGAACTCGCTGTACGCCAGTTGAGAACGTCGGACGCACGTCCGACATTCCGGGCGCGAAACACAGGTTGCGCACAGATGCGCCCCGTACCGTGCGAAGTGCACCTGCGAATTCCCGCACAGATCCGCAGAGAGCAGATCCGGACAGAGAGGACACGCGTCATGTACGACCAGCCGGTCATGCCAGAGCCGGTCACGCCATCGCCGGCCCGCACGAGGCGTCGTTGGCCGAAGGTGGTCGCCGGCATCGGGATCGCCACCGGTACCGCGGCCGGTGCCGCCGCCCTGGCGGCCGCGGCCAGCGGAACCGGAGGCACTGCTCCTCAGGCCGTCACCACCGCGACATCGGGCTCGGGCGACGGCTCGACTTCGACCGTGCCCTCGGGTGGATCGAGTCCCGCTACGGCCCCGCCGAAGGGCCCGCGGGGCTTCGGGCCGATGATGGCCTTCGGCGGACCGGGGATGGGGCCGGGCCGGATCCTGCACGGCACCTTCACGGTGCAGGGCCCGAACGGCTACGAGGACCTGCAGGAGCAGACGGGGACCGTCAGCTCCATCACCGACACGTCCGGCAGCACCTGGACGATGACGGTCACCAGTGCCGACGGCACCGCGCTCACCTACACGATCGACTCAGGAACCTCGGTCGACGGTGGGGAGACCGGAGTGTCGAGCATCAGCAAGGGTGACACCGTGCACGTGCTCGCCGTCGTAACCAGTGGCACGGCAACGGCGAAGGCGGTGGAGGACCAGACGGTGCAGCAGTCCAACGGCCAGAGCTGGATGCCGTCGCCGCCCTCCGGTGCGCCCAACACCCAGTCGGGGACCAACACCTCCGCCTGACGGTCGCGTCGCAGCGAAATGCGAGAAGGGGGCCGGGCGACCGGCTCCCTTCTTCGCGCAGAGAGGGCCACTACCCTGGGACCGTGCCGGCGGAGATGGGTCCTGCGCGACCCGCGACGAAAGAGGACGGGCCCCCGTCATGAGCGAGACCTCGCAGGGTCCGGGGTGGTGGCTGGCGTCCGACGGGCGTTGGTATCCACCGCATCTGCACCCGTCGGTGCGCCAGGCGGCTGAGCAGCAGGCCGCCACCGCGCAGCAGGCGACCCCGTCGTCACCGGCCGGCCCGCCCAGCGCAGGCGGGCCGCCTGCGTACACCGGCCCCGGGTCCGGGGGTCCCGACGCAGCTCAGCCCGGATACGGCCAACCCGGTTCGGCCCAGCCTTCCTACGGTTCTCCTGGACTGGGCGGCGCCGGGTGGCAGCCGTACGGCCAGCCCTCGTACGGCCAACCGGGATACGGGCAAGCACCCGGGTATGGCCAACCGGGGTACGGTCAGCCCCCCGGGTACGGCGCGCCGCCGCCCTACGGCATGCCCCCCGGTTGGGCACCTCCGGGCAACCAGGTGGTCGACCCCGTGATCGGGTTCCCCCTGGCGCCCTGGTGGAAGCGGCTCGTGGCCATCATCATCGACGGCTTCACGCTCGGCATCTTCAGCTTCATCGTCTTCGCCCTGCTCGGGATCGCGGCCTTCCACGGCCAGAACACGACTCCGGGCAATCCTCCCGACGGCGCCGCCATCGCCGGCGCCCTCGTGGCCGAGCTGCTCGTCGGTGCCATCCCCGGGGCTCTCTACTACGGCCTCATGAACGGCTCGGCCCGGGGCCAGACCCTCGGCAAGATGGCGCTCGGCATCGCCGTACGCGACGCCCGCAACGGTGGACCGATCGGCTTCTGGCGGGGCGCGGGACGGTTCCTCATCATCGTGGTGTTCGACCTGCTGCTGGTGGTGCCGGTGATCATCAACTACCTGAGCCCGCTGTGGGACAAGCGGCGCCAGGCCTGGCACGACCACGTCGCCCATTCGGTGGTGGTGGACCTCCGGCCGTGACGTGGCCGCCGTCCCAGCCGGTGCTCCCGCCGCCGGGCTGGTATCCCGATCCATGGCGTGCGGCCGCCTGGCGGTGGTGGGACGGGCGCGTGTGGACCCCCTACGCCAGTGGCCCCGTGCGCGTGGAGCAGGCGCCGAAGGGGCCCGGCATCAAGGGCGGCGGCATCGCGGCGGTCGGCATCGTGAGCGGGTTCGTCGGCAACACGGCTGTGTTGATCGGCTACGCCGTCGCCAACCAGGGACACTTCGACTCACGCAACCCCTGGATGCTCCTCGTCGGTCAGCTCGTGCTCTGGACCGGCATGGTCGGCGCCGTGTTCGTCGCCTCGCGGCGCCACGGCACCGGAGACCTCGGGCGCGACTTCGGCCTGGGGCTGCCCGAGCGGTTCGACGCCGTGCGGGGCCTCCTCGGCGCCCTCCTCGGCCGCGTCATCCCGACCGTGTTCCTCGTGCTCTACGTCATCTTGAACGACGTCACGCACTCGAACCCCGCCGGCCGGGCCGTGAACGGCCAGTTGCCCGAGGGGATCGCCGGGTGGGTGATCCAGATCCTGCTCGTCGCGGTCGGGGCGCCGTTCATCGAGGAGCTCTTCTTCCGCGGTCTCGTCCAGGGAGCGTTCACCAGGCGCATCGGGGCGACCTCGGCCATATTCGTCACGGCGGTGATCTTCTCGAGCGTGCACGTGCTGAGCGAGGGACCCTTCGCCCCGGCCATCCTCTTCCCGATGGCCGTGGTCCTCGGTTATCTGAAGGAGAGGACCAAGCGGCTCGCTCCGGGCATGGTGGCGCACGGCGTCTTCAACAGCATCGCCCTGTTGCTGCTGCTGGTGCCGGCGTTCCGCTAGACAGGGCCGATGCCTCCCGAGGCCGGTCCGGCGCCGGTACACCGCCTCGGCGCCCGGAATGGGTGGGTGGTCGCCGCTGCAGCCGCCCTCTACCTCGCAGCCGGGTTCGCCCTGTGGTGGCACGCGTGGCGGGCGCCGGGCAGCACCATCGCGACGGCCTCTGCCGATCCCGACCAGAACGTGTGGTGGCTCGCGTTCCTGCCCCATGCCCTCGGGCACGCCATGTCCCCCTTCTTCACCCGGGCCATGTACTTCCCGTCGGGGGTGAACGTGGTCTCGAACACGTCGTTCCCCGCCGTCGCCCTGCTCCTCTCGCCCGTCACCGCCCTCTTCGGCCCGCTCGTCTCCTTCAACCTGGCCGTGTCGGTCGTTCCCGCCGCCAACGCCTTCACCGCCTTCGTGGTGTTCCGCCGATACGTGCAATGGGACGCCGCACGGTTCGTCGGAGCCCTCCTCTACGGGTTCGGTCCCTTCGTCGG
>DASRBM010000374.1:0-2421 GCA_035653635.1 Acidimicrobiales bacterium
CGGCGAAGATGGCCGGTCAGGTCCTCGGCGCCATGGTGCTCGTCTTCCTCGGCGTCACCATGTTCCAGTTCAAGATCCCCTTCGTCGGCTTCCTCGTCCTGTCGCCGGCCATGACACCGCTGCTCACCGCGCTGTGGGTCGTCGTCATCACCAACGCCGTCAACCTGATCGACGGGCTCGACGGGCTGGCGGCCGGGGTCGTGGCGATCGCCTCGGGGGCGCTCGCCGTCTACGGGCTGCGCCTCGTCGACCTGGGCGTGCTCCCGAGCGACAACATCGGGCCGCTCATCGCCGTCATCGCCTTCGGCGTGTGCCTCGGGTTCCTGCCCCACAACTTCCATCCGGCGCGCGTGTTCATGGGTGACGCCGGCGCGCTGTTCCTGGGACTGCTCATGGCCTCGGCCACCATGGTCATCGGGGGCCGCACCCCCGAGACGAGCGGGCAGGCCTACTTCTTCTTCGCCCCCCTCTTCATCCCCGTGTTCATCCTGGGCGTGCCGATCGCCGACATGGCCTTCGCCTTCGTACGCCGCACCGCCCGCGGGCAGAGCTTCGACACCCCCGACAAGGACCATCTCCACCACCGGCTGCTGCGCCTCGGTCATGGGCCTCGGCGGACCGTCGTCATCCTGTGGGCGTGGACGGCGGTGCTGTCGGGCTTCGTGCTGTACCCGCTCTTCGGCGGCCAGGGCGGCAACGCGGTGATCCCCTTCGTCGTGATCGCGCTGCTGCTCGCCCTCTACACCCTGTTCCATCCCGGTCTGCGCAAGGGCAACGGCGACGACGACGACCTGGCCGCGGCGGCGCCGCCCGTCGACGCGCCCGAGGCACCGGACGCCGTGTCCGCCGGAATGCCCGCCGCCGCGTCGGCGCCGTCGGGCGGGTCCGGGCCGTCGCCAGGCACCGTCCCCTCGACAGCAGCGGCGCCCTCCGGTGGCACCCCCTCGGGCCGGGCGGTCCCCTCGGGCGGGGCGCGCCGCAGCGGCGGCCCTTCTCCGGGGGCCGGCGTCGGGCCGTCGGGTGGGGGCCGTCCCCGCCGGAAGCGGGAGCCGGCCGACGCGGCCGAGCGCTGGCCCGGATCGCAGTCCCTGGGCGGCGGACGACGCCTGCTGGCGTCGAGCAGGGAGGGGGACGAGGCGGTCGACCTCCCCGGCGGCGGCGACGGATCGGTTGCGACGCACAACTAACGCGGACGCGTCGGACGCGCCGCCGAGGCCGTCGGCGCGCACGGAGGGTTGCCGTCCCACGATGTTTCGGCGGGGTTTCGTTCGTTTTGCTGCGCACAAGCGCCGGATGCGAAGATTGCCGCCGTGCCGATCCCCCCTGCCGCCGACACTCGCGGACGGTCCCTGCTCCACCTCGGGACGTGTGCGACCGGCGGCTTTCCCGAGTGATCGGGAGCCCTCCCGGTCATGGGCAACGCCACCAGGTCTGACGCGCACGGGCTGATCCGCAGTGGACGACCCGTCCTCCCCCGATCCCTCTCCTGCCGACCCTCGTCCGGCCGACGGGGACAAGCCGTCGCCGGGGATCTACGACCTGCTCACCATGGGCATGTCGTCGGCGGTGATGATCGGCTTGGCCACGGCCGCCGGAGTCGGGATCGACGACTGGCTCGGGAGCAGTCCGTGGGCCACCTTGGGCGGCCTGCTGTTCGGGCTCGTCGCCGGGATCGGCAACATCTACTTCAACATCCGCAAGTACCTGTAGCCCGCGCGGGCGGCCGGGCCCGACTTCACCCAGGACGGAGCTGACCCCGTGGTCAACGTCTTCTCCCACTTCTCGCTGCCCCAGATCTCGACCGTGGCCCGCCGGACGGCACTCGCCGCGCTCGGGATCGGCACCGTCGCCCTCGTCGCGCTCGTGCTCCTCGGCTACGGCCTCGTCGGTGTCGGGGTGTGCGCAGGACTCGCGATGGCGCTCGGCAACTTCCGCATGATCTCGCGGGCGACGGTCAAGGCGAGCACCAAGGGCCGCGAGGACAACCGCCGGCCGCTCGCCATGAACACGCTCGGCCGCCTGGCCGTCATCAGTGTGATCGCCCTCGGCTTCGTCTTCCTGTCGCGGCCCTTCGGATTCGGCATCCTCGTCGGGCTGGCCGTGTTCCAGTTCCTGCTGCTGGCCAACGTCGTGCTCGCCATGCTGCGCGACCCCGCCTTCACCACCGGTCTCACTGGCGGGGGCGGCGTGGCCGAGGGGGGCGAGTCGTGAGCGCGCTGCCTGCCGTACCGGGGAAGCTCCTCGCCGCCAACATCGACGTCGGCACGCACCTTGTGCGGGCCGGACTGAATCTCGACACGATCTGGGCCACCGCCGTCGCCGGGGCCATCGTCATGGGCATGGGCCTCTACCTGAAGCGCCACGCCACCGCCGGCGTGCCGGGCAAGCTGCAGCTGCTGTGGGAGATGGTGGTGCAGGCCG
>DASRBM010000375.1:0-6206 GCA_035653635.1 Acidimicrobiales bacterium
CAAGGCGCAGATGCTCCTCAAGTTCCAGAAGCTGGCCGGCGACGCCGACGGGGCGCCCCAGGTCCAGGCGGTGTACTTCGACGGGCTGATCGTCCAGTAGGGCCAGGCGGGCCGGGCTGGCGCCCGGGGTGGCCGGGGTGCCGTCACCCTGGGTGACAACTCCGGGGACACAAGTTTTTCCCTTCACCGCGGCCCACGGCGTGCCGATATCCGCCCCGTGGAGTTGGACGTGTTCGCAGCCTGTCTGTCGGACGAATGTGCCGCGCTCGAGCACCTGCTGTTCAAGCTCGAGGAGGAGCACCTTGTCCTGGCGTCGGGGCGTCACCGCTGGCTGGACCAGGCCAGCGCCGAGGTGTCGGCCGCCGTCGAGACCCTCGATCTGACCGAGCGCCGCCGCCTCGGGCTGGCCGACGCCATCATCGGCGCCCTCGGGCTCCCGGTCGCCGCCACCTTGGGCGACATCGCCGACGCCATCGACATCGAACAGGCCGAGGTGCTGCGCGACTACCGCCGCCGCATGCGCGACCTCCTCGAGAAGATCCACGACCTCGTGCAGCGCAACCGCGACCTGCTGGCCCGCGGCCTCGCCGCCACCGCCGACGCGCTCGCCCTCCTCGGCGCCGGTCCCACCGCCGCCTACGACGCCACCGGCGCCCCGCCCCCCGACCACGCCGGGTTCGCCCGGATCTTCGACGCCCGGGCCTAGGTCACCATGGCCGAGATCGGTCTCAACATCGCGGTCAGTGGGCTCGACGCCCAGCAGGTGGCCATGGACACCGTGGCCGAGAACCTGTCCAACGCCAACACGCCGGGATACGTCTCGGAGTCGGCCAACCTGACAACCGCGTACGGCGGCGATCTCCTCGGTGTCGGCGCCGGGGTGCACGTCACCGGCGTGAACCAGGCGTCGGCCGGGTTGATGCTGACGAACAACCAGCAGGCACAGGGCGCACTGGCCCAGAGCACGTCGCTTCAGCAGGTGCTCACAGAGGCGCAGACTTCGTTCCCCGAGCCGAGCACCTCCGGCTTCGGCGCCCAGCTGTCGAGCTTCTGGCAGTCGTGGGACGCCATCAACCAGAACCCCTCGGCCCTGGCGCCTCGTACGGAAGTGGTGAACGCGGCGCAGAACCTCGTCACCAGCCTGCAGCAGATGTCGTCCCAGCTGGCCCAGCTGCAGGGGAACGCCCAGGGGCAGCTGACGTCGACGATCACGCAGGCGAACACCCTCCTTCAGCAGGTGGCGCAGATCAACCAGCAGATCCTGAACGTCCAGGGGCAGGGGGCGACGGCCAACTCGCTCATCGACCAGCGCAACCAGCTGGCCAACGAGCTCGCCACCTCCATTGGCGCCGTGGCCCGCACCCAGCCCGACGGCACCGCCACCATCGCGATCGGCGGGATCGCCCTGGTGTCGGGAAGCACGGCGGCCAGTCTCACCTTGAGCGGCGGGCCGGGGAACCTGCAGCTGATCGATTCGCAGAACGGGGTGGCCGTCCCCGCCAGCAGCGGCAGCGCGGCGGGGCTCATGGCCGCCATCAACCAGTACCTGCCGGCGTACCAGAGCCAGCTCAACTCGATCGCCACCACGCTGGCATCCACCGTGAACGGGCAGCTCGCCGCCGGCTACACGGCCACGGGTGCCTCGGGGGCGGGGTATCCGCTCTTCCAGGGCAACTCGGCCGGGACCCTGTCGGTGAACCCCGCACTGCTGTCCAACCCGCAGCTGATCGCGGCGTCGTCGACGAGCACGATGCCCGACGCCACCAACAACGGCGACAACGCCCAGGCCAT
The DNA here is from genome assembly GCA_035653635.1 of Acidimicrobiales bacterium. Lineage (GTDB taxonomy): Bacteria > Actinomycetota > Acidimicrobiia > Acidimicrobiales > UBA8190 > DASRBM01. Next base: position 1,792 of record DASRBM010000375.1, read on the forward strand.
GGCGTCGCTCTACAACGTGGCCGGCGGACCCGACCAGCTCTACCAGGCGCTGGTGCAGAACGTCGGCTCGCAGGTGCAGAGCATCAACACCCAGGTGCAGGGGCAGACGTCGGTGGCCAACGCCGCCAAGCAGAACCTGCAGGCCGTCGCCGGGGTCAACACGGACTCCGAGATGGTGGCCATGCTCGGGTTCCAGCAGGCCTACCAGGCCTCGGCCAAGCTCATCAGCTCCATCAACACGATGGTCCAGTCACTCATGAGCTCGATCTGAGCGGACGCGAGGGGAGGGAACGCACATGACCGACATGTCCGGTGTCTTCGGCGGCGCCATCGTCTACACGCCGCAGATCATCGCCGACCAGCTGGTGTCCAACATCGTGGGGGACCAGTCCCAGCAGGCGACGCTCGAGCAGCAGATCGCCACGGGCAGCCGCATCAACCAGCCCTCCGACGACCCGGCCGGCACGGCCAGCGTCATGCAGTTGCAGGCCGCCAACACCCGGGCCCAGCAGTACGTGAGCAACGCCAACGACGGGCTCGGCTGGCTGTCGCTGGCGAACTCCACCCTCAACCAGGTGGTCGGGATCCTGCAGACCGTGCACTCCACCATCCTCGGCGTGACCTCGGCCGGGCTGACGGGGAGCCAGGCCGGCCTGTCGTCGATGGCCACCTCGGTGCAGGGTGCGCTCCAGTCGCTGCTCAACCTGGCCAACACCCAGTACGGGGGCCAGGCCATCTTCGCCGGCACCGGCAACGTCCAGGCCGCCTACGACGCGAGCGGCAATTACATAGGTGGCGGTTCGGCGCCCACGAGAGCAGTGGCGCCGGGCACGTCGGTGGCCGTGTCGGTCGCCGGACCCGACGTCTTCGGCTCGGGCGCCACCGGGCTCCTCGGCAACAGCTCCGGCAACACCGGGGTGCTGGCCCAGATCGCCCAGGACCTGCAGGCGGGGACGCCGGCCTCGCTGCAGAAGGTCGCCACCACCGACCTCGACGCCCTCAACAACGCCATCAACCAGGTGGAGACACAGGCGGCGGTGGTGGGTACGAACTACCAGCAGATGCAGACCTTCTCGCAGGAGGCCACGAACGCCCAGGCGGCGCTGGCCAAGGAGTTGTCGGGCATCCAGAGCACGAACATGCCGCAGGCCATCTCGGACCTGACCCAGGCCCAGACGTCCTACCAGTCGGCGCTGTGGGCGACGGCCCAGATCCGCCAGAATTCGCTCGTACAATTCCTGGGCTGACGAAGGCCCCACGACCGCACTGACGAGGGGAAGAGCCGATGCAGACAGGTGCACCCAGCGACACGATCCTCGGCGTCGGGCTCGACCAGCTCGCCGAGGACGTCGTCCTGGAATTCACCAACGGCCTCCCGGGATTCCCGTCGTTCCACCGCTTCGTGGTGCGGGCCCTGGCCGCCGACATGGAGCCGTTCGCCCGCCTGCAGTCGCTCGACCAGCAGGACATGGGGTTCGTGGTCGTGCCCCCGGGCGCCCTCTTCCCCAATTACACAGTCACCGTCGACGACGAGTACGTCGAGGTCCTCGGCATCGAATCCCCCGAGGACGTGGTGGTGCTCACCATCGTGACCCTGGCGCCCCCGCCCTACGCGCCGACGGTCAACCTGCTCGGGCCCATCGTGGTCAACCGGCGCACCTGGGCCGCGGCCCAGGTCGTGCAGCACGGCACCGACTACGGGGTGGCCGTGCCCTTGTCGCCCTCGGCCTGAGCCGGACCCTTCGACGCGGCCTCGGCCGCCGGACCGTCAGCCGGGGTGGTACCGGCACCGGGCTTGCCACGACGGCCCGGCACCATGGCCGACAGTGTCTCGATGGAGCCACCGGCCGAAGACGACGCCTGGCGGTTGGCCTCCTCGATGGCCAGATAGACCTCCTGGCGGTGCACCTCGACGTGGGCCGGCGCCTGGATACCGATGCGCACGTGGTCCCGGGAGATGGAGAGCACCGTCACCACGATGTCGTGGCCGATCATGATCGCGTCGCGTGGCCGTCGACTGAGGACCAGCACCTGGCCTCCCCTCCTCCGTGAGTGGTGCGCAGGAGTATACGGCCGGAGCCTGTGGCGGCCCGTTATGGGCGCGGCAGGGCGTTCGGTGTCGTCCCGAGCCCGCGCAGCGTTCCCCGCGGTGCCGGACCAGCGGAGCGTTCCATGTGGTCCCGAGCCCGCGGCGTGGTGGCTCGTCAGCTCTGGTTGGCCGTGTCCTCGTACGGTCGACAGGGCTCGTTGCGCAGGCTCGGGCACGGCGGCCACGCCTGCGCCTTCTGCGGCACCACGACGGTGTCGGACGCCGGCTGGCCCTTCCCCTGCATGACGGTCGGCACGAACGGCAGGATGAGGCGCGACGGTGTGGCGGGGCCGTAGCCGATCGTCACCTGGGTGGTGCCTCCCCACGCCGGGATAGTGGCGCTGACGCTCGTCGGGATCGAGTAGTCCGGGTTGCCGAGCACGTTCTGGATGGACTGCCCGAACGACCAGATCGGCTGGGTCCCGTTCGGTGCTGAGATGGTGACCCGGATCTGGGAACCCTTCCGGTAGAGGTGGCCCTCGTAGTACAGGGGCAGGTGCACCTCCACGTAGCCACCGCTGTTCAGCGGGGTCGCCGCGGCGGCAGCCGCACTCGTCAGGGTCGGCACCGGCTCCAGGTCCGTGCTCGGCTGGTCGAGGAGATTGGGGGTACTTCCGTCGGGCGACTCCTGCGCCGACGACAGCGACTGCCCGTCACTGGCCCGGATCCAGCCGTTCTGGACGAAGGTCTCGTTGCCGTCGGGGCGCACCTCGCTGATGGTCGCCTGCAGGTCGACGTCGGGGGTGGACGCCTTCACCCACAGGTCCACCTGGCCGGCGCCGATGACGGTGGTGTCCTCCGAGAGCGGGGGCGTCACGTACGACACGGCGTCGCCGCTCGGTGCCTGCTTCCAGTTCCACGACCAGTCGGTGGTGTTGCCCCAGAGTCCGCCACCCCCGGTGTTGGGCCCGAAGTCGTTGAGCGCTCCGGGGCCGAACGGGTCGGGATCGGCGGTGAAGATGTCCGACTTCTCCGGACCGCCCGAGCATGGAGCGCTGCTCGGCCCCGGGCCCTGCTGGGTGAGCGTGCCCTTCGGGCCGAAACACCCCGTCCACTCGGCGGTGGTCGGCACGGGGAACGAGGAGAAGTACTGGTCGAACAGGGGGTAGGGGTCGCCGTAGGTGGTCTGCAGGGTCTGCGAGGTCTGCAGCGAGCTCAGGTCCGTCGGCGACGAGCCGGCCCCGTTGTCGAACAGCACGCGGACCGGGGGGATCTTCTCGAACGCGCTCAGAGCGGCCTGGTAGGTGGGCAGCGCCTGGATCGGGTCCGGCGGCAGCACCACGCCGTCGGCCGTCGGGGTCCCGAGTGCGGCTTGGTAGACGACCGGCGCAGAGGCGTGGACGACGGCTGCATTGACGAGCGGCGCCCGGTGGGCGACGAACAGTTCGAGGAAGTCGTACCAGTGGTCGTAGGTATACGGATCGAGCGAGTCGATGTGGGCGCCGTTCGTGAAGTTGAACCACTTGAGCCGGGTGCCGGTGAAGTGGGACACGAGATCGGCGCAGTGCCCGCCCGTCTGCTCGTCCTCCCACTGGCAGGCCATGAAGACCGGCACCTTGATCTTGTTCACGAAGGTGATCGGGTCGATGGGGTCGGCCACGGGCGCGTTGTAGTAGTCGTTGGCCGTGATCTTGGCGAAGAGGTTGTTGGCCTCACCGTGCAAGTTCTGGTTGTCGAGACAGGTGGACTGGTGGTGCGCGGCCTCCTGCTCGATCTGCGGACCGGTCCAGGGCTGCCCGCCCGAGTAGCTCCCGTCGGGCTGCTTCGTGGCCGGGACGGCCGCGGTCTGGCGCTCGATGGCCCACTCCACGGCGAAGCCGGTGTTCAGGATGCCGCCGGGGAGCAGTGTCGTGGCGGTGGCGTCGATCACCGACAGCGGCGCGATGGCGGCGAGGTCCGGCGGGTTGTCGGCCGCCGCGAACAGCTGGCTGATGCCGCCGTAGGAGATGCCCATCATGCCGACCTTGTGGCCGAGCACCCAGGGCTGGTGGGCGATGGTCTCGACGACGTCGTAGGCGTCGAGGCTCTGGAGCGGCTCGAAGAAGTCGAACGCCCCGCCCGAGCACCCCATGCCCCGCATGTTGACGTCGACGACGGCGAATCCCATCAGGTTGGCGAGCGCCGCGATGCTGCTCTCGGGGGCGACCGGGTCGGCGTAGCCGTAGCCGGAGTACTCGATGAGCGTCGGGTAGGGCGGTGCGTAGTCGGGCCCGGGCGGCAACGTGGTGCCGTTGGGCAGCCCGACCTGTTGGCACGTCCCCTGGTCCCCGATCGGGGTGGCGCCGAGGGGGTCGCCGGGGATCTGGTTGGTGCTCAGGCACTCGCT
>DASRBM010000376.1:0-4216 GCA_035653635.1 Acidimicrobiales bacterium
CCCCAGAGCTCGCTGTAGCCGTCCTTGCCGTAGGCGAGGTAGGTGCCCGGCTCGGTCACGAAACCGATGGCCTGGAAGAGATCCCCGAAGTCGTAGTCGTTGGCCTTGCTCGGCTGCGGCACGGGCGGGTTGGCGACGGGCGTCACCGGTGGCCAGAACACATACTCCGCGGTGACGACGTAGTTGCCGTTTACCTGCTGGAAGTGCCCGGTCACGCGCACGATGTTGCCCACCGCGGCCACCACCGCCTGCGAGGAGGGCGTGCAGGTGGCCGACGTACGGCAGTCATAGAAGCGCGTGGTCGAGTAGACGAGGAACGTCACCTGGCCCTGGCTGTCCTCGGCCGGACCGATATTGCCGTCGTTGTCCTGGATCGACCCCAACGTGAAGTTGCCGGCCGAGCCGGGGACGGCGGACGGCGCCGGATTGGAGCTCACGACGGTGCCGTTCACATCGAGCGGCTGGGAGTCGACGGCCTGGGTGGCGAGCGCGCTGGTACCACCAACGGTGACGCCGAACCCAACGCCGCCCAATCCAATGACCGCCATGGGCACGAGCAAGAGCTTGCGCCGAAGCGCGCGCCGCGCGCGCAAAGGACGGGATCCGCCGTTCCCTGCCATGTCCGCCTCCAGGTACCTCTGCCGGTGAAACGCACCGGCCCGCCGGTCCTTTCGGTCACTGTACGACCGGACCTTGAGAAAGTTCACCCTGCGGGGGTGAATTCGCCGCGACGACCGCGCTCAGCCGTCGAGCAGTCTCAGAAAGTCCCCCACGATGGACGTCCATGGACGCTCCGTGGCGATTCTCCGCCGTTCTGTGGCATCTGCTTCCGTGCGGTGCTCAAGGGCACGGCGGACGGCCGCCGCGAAGGCGGCCGGCCCGGACGCGACCTCGACCACCGCCCCGTACTCGTCGGTGGCGCCGTTGGGAGTCGAGACCACCGGCAGGCCGCAAGCCAGGTACTGCGCCACCTTGATGGGAAAGGACTTCCGGCCGAAGCCGTCCTCCAGGTAGGGCACGATGCCGACGTCGAGGGCGGCCATGTAGGCGGGAAGCTCCTCCGGCGGGCGGTGACCGGTGGCCACCACGTCGGGACGACGGAGGACCTCGGCCGTCCCCGGCGGAGGACCGGGGCCGAAGCCTCCTCCGATCACGACGAGGGTGCCGCCGTCGGTGGCGTCGGCCGCGGCCGCCAAGAGCGCGGGGTCCACCCGGTGGTTGACGCTGCCGACGAAGCCGACAAGAGGGCGACGAAGCTCGGCGAGCACGTCCGGCGGCGGGCCGGGGTCTACGAAGGAAGCCGCGTCGCACCCGTGGGGGACGTAGTGGGCGTCCACGCCGCGGGCGGCGAGCTGTTCCACCAGGGGCAAGGAGCACGCAGTGACGAGGTCGACCGACCCAGCGAGCTCGAGCTCGGCGCGCTGGATATCGCCGGTGTCCATGTCGGGACGGTCCTCGACGCTGTCGGTGCAGTGGTACACGGTCTTGCCCGGGAGCCGGCGCACCGCGCCACGGGCCTGGAACGAGAAGAGGATTGTGACCTCCGGTCGCTCCAGGTGCCGCGCCACCCCGCCGGCGAGGAGGCGGCCGTTCACCCGCAACCCGACACGCGAGTCCTGACCCGGCACTCCGACCGGGCGCCAGATCGACAAGCGGTCGTCGACCTTCTCGATGCGGGGGCCGAGGAGGTCGCCGAGGCGCGTCGGCTGCCGCAGGGGTGACAGCAGGCTGACGGTCGGGTCGACGTAGAGCGACGGCCAACCGACCTCGGCGAAGGCCAGGGCGATGAAGTGCTTGCTCAGCCGGAAGGCCGACCAGCGTGCCGACGACAGCACGGCCGCACCGCCGACCAGAGGGGCGGACGCTTCCATCAGCCGGTTGTGGCCCGCAGGGCGCCCTCGAGCGAAGGCACGAGCGACGCGAAGGCGGCAGCCAGGGGCTGGACGACGAGGTCCTCACGGAACCGCTCCTCGACGACCTGCCGTCCGGCCCGGCCCATAGCCGCCCGAGCCTCGGCCGACAGCGCCAGCACCGATCCGAGGGCGTCGGCCAGCGCAGCCGCATCGTCCCTCGGGACGAGCGCGCCGGCATCGGGGGTCACGAGCTCGGGAATGCCGAAGTCGTCGGAGGCCACGACCGGCACCTCCATGGCCATCGCCTCCTTGAGCACCACCGGCATCGAGTCGCGATCGCCGTCGGCCGCGATGGTGCAGGGCGCGGCGACGACCCAAGCCGTGGCCAGGAGCCGGCGCACCTCATCCGGCGGCAGGGGACCGGCCAGCCGCACGGCCTCCTCCACACCGAGACGCACGACGGTGTCGTGGAGATCCTTGTGGCGCGGGCCGTCGCCCACGATGGTGCAGGTTGCGTCGGTGCCCTGCCGGCGGAGCTCGGCCACCGCCTGCACGAGGACATCGAATCCCTTCTTGTCGACGAGGCGTCCGACCGCGACCACCCTGCCCGGCACGGGAGGGTCGTGCCGCTCTCGGGTGGCGAAGAACGCGGTGTCGACCCCCGCCGGCTTCACCAGGATGGCGGACCGCTCCAGGAACGGGTAGCGCTGCACGAGCTGCTCGACGTTGTACCGGCACACCGTCACGACGAGCGAGGCCTGCGCCAACACGAAGGGCACGGACCGACGGTTCACATAGATGTCGACGGCGTGGACCGTGACGCCGTAGGGGATGCCAGTCGCTGTGGCCGCGAGCCACGCCACCTCCCCTGCCTCGTCGGCGAAGTGCGCGTGCAGGTACTCGATACCGGACCGGGCCGCCATGGCGGCGACGGCGAACGCCGGCCGCAGGTTCCGTAGCGTCCGGCGGCTCCGACAGCGCAGCGCCGCCGCGAGCGTCCGCCCCACGGCGCGCGGGTGGACCGTCAGCCACAGCATCACGTCGGCCCACTGGCGCCCGGTCAGCTCCTCTGTCCACTGGGCGCGCGCGCTCAGTCGGGCCGCGTCGCCATGTTCCGCCTGCTCCCGTGGATGCTCGAGGGCTAGGATCTCCGGAACGATGCCGAGGCGTTCGAGGGCTCGCAGCTCTTCCAAGACGAACGTCTCCGACAGCTTCGGGAACTTCCAGAGCACGTAGGCGAGGGGCGATGCACTCACGGGAGGAGCCGCCGTCGAGCGACGCCACCGTCGACTCGGCCCCGCCAGCCGTGTCCGGAGGTGTGAGCGTCGTGGTGCCGGTGCACAACGGTGCAGATCTCGTCGTGCGCTGTCTGGCCAGCGTGCCGGAGTGGGCCGAGGTCGTCGTGGTGGACGACGCCTCCACCGACGGCGCGCCCGAACTGGTGGAGCGCCGGTTCCCCCGGGCCCGGCTGCTGCGCAACGAACGCAACCGCGGATTCGGGGCCACCGCCAACGCCGGCCTGCGCGTCGCCACCGGGGCGGTGCGGGTCGTCCTCAACTCCGACGCCCGGCTGCGCCCCGGTGCGCTCGAGGAGCTCGCCGCCGTCTTCGAAGACCCGGGCGTCGGCATCGCCGGCAGCCGCCTCGTCTTTCCGGACGGGAGCCATCAGACGTCGGCCAACCGGTTCCCCACCGTCGGCGGGCTGCTCGCCGGTTCGTTCGCACTCAACGAGCTCTACCGGCGTCTGCGCCCTCATGGCCGCTTCCGCTGGGAGATGGGGCTCTCCGCCGCCGACCACGGCGCCGACCGCGACGTTGACTGGGTCATGGGCGCGTGCATCGCCATCCGCGACCGGTGCTTGGAAGCGACCGGCGGATTCGACGAATCCATCTTCATGTACGGCGAGGAGATCGACCTGTGCTGGCGCGCCCGCCGGGAGGGATGGCGGGTCCGCCATGCGTCGCGGTCGGTCGTCGAGCACGAAGGCGGCGGCTCGCACGCGGATGTCGCCAGCACGGCGCCGCTCGTGCTGCGCGGCGAGGCCGCCTTCTTCCGCAGGGCCTATGGCTCGGGAACCCTTCGCCGCTGGTGGTGGAGCCGAATCCTGGGAGCCGGCGCGAAGGTGCTCGCGTTCGGATTCGCCTCGCCGTTCGACCGGCGATGCCGGACCCGACTGCGCTGGCAGTGGGCCGCCCTGCGCTTCCTCGCCGGTCCCGGGCGCGACCTCGTCGCCCCCACCGAGCAGGCCCGGACCGACGGGCCCGTCGCTCCTGCCGCCTGAGCCAGGCCCCGGCGCGGTCGCGCGCGCCCGTCCGTCGAGTGTGAGCGTCGCGATCACGCCGGCGATGATGAAGAAGATCTCG
>DASRBM010000377.1:0-2648 GCA_035653635.1 Acidimicrobiales bacterium
GACCCCGAGCCGCCGGCGCCGCAAGCTGTCGATCACGGCCCAGCCGGCGTAGGCGGCGCCGACTGCACCGGTGGCGGCGAAGACGTCCTCACCCGCACCGGCGGCGCCGGCCCAGTGCAACAGCCCGCCGGACCCGACGAGCACCGTCGTCAGCGCCAGCAGCGCCGTTCCGAGGTGCCGCTGCGCGACCCCCCACCACGGGCCACGCGCCGCTCGGGCCCCTACCATGGCAGGGGAGGTCACGGACCGGCCGGCAGGTGCAGGTCGATCTCGTCCATGGGCGAGCCGTCCTTGGCCGACACGTCGAACACGCGCAGCGTCGTCATGACGGGTGCTTTCACGGTGACCGGGAACGTCACGTCGAAGGTGCCCCACGTGCCCGATCCCGCCGACGCGTGGACCGGGTGGTCGAGCAGGACGTTGCCGTCGGCGTCGACCAGCTGCATGTTGAACTGGGCCTCGAACACGTTGGCGAGGCCCTTCAGGCGGAGCGAGCCGTGCAGGCTGTCACCGACGGCCGGGCTCTCCACCAGGATGGCGGGCAGCGCCGCGAGCACGTCGGTCCGGCCGAGCGGCCGGCGCAGCGACACGGCGCCGCTGGCGAACATGGTCGGCCGCATGCCCCCGATCTCGAAGGCCACGGACTGCACCGAGGGGAACTGCGTGAGCGTGTACACCACCTGGGCGACGCGTCCGAGCTCCGACTCGGGGGCGCCCGGCATGGCGAAGGCACCGTTCAGGTCCACCGTCGCCACCCCGCCGCTGATCGTCAGGCCGCGCAGGGCGGAACCCGCCGGCACCGCCGTCGACAGCCCGGCGCCGGCCTCGATGCCGGTGGGACCGTCGAGCAGGGCGGTGAGGGCGGACGTGCCGGGCGTCGACCCGGTGACCAGCGTGCGGTGGGCGACGCCGAGGTAGGGACCTCGCAGGAAGTAGAGCGCGACGGTCGTCGAGACCGGCACCGTGGTGGGGACACCCGTGGTCGTCGGCACCGTCGCGGTCGTGGTCGACGAGGCGCCGGGTCCCGACGGCGCGGTGGCGCCGCAGGCGGTGCCGAGCAGCCCGGCGAGGACGAGGGCGACGGAGAGCGGCACGGGCCGCCGCACCGGCGCACGGCGCGCTGCACGTCGCCTCGGTCGCATGACCTCGACCTCCTTCCTCCATCAGCGTCGGGCCGTGCCCGTGGCCCCGCCAGAGACGTTCGTCACCTCCGAAGGGAGAGGTGCCGACCGGGTCTTCGGGCCCTACGACGCGCCCTCGACGGCTTGCACACTGCATCGAGTGGAGGCCGCACAGGTGACCAGCGGCCGCGTCGGCACCGCTCCGACGCCGGTGGCACTCGCTCCGACCGGGCGTGGCATGCGTCGCGAGCGGCCACCGGGGAGCAGGAGCGTGGCCGACATCCTCCGGGCCAACCTGTTCACCCGGTTCAACGCCATCCTCGGCGCCCTCCTCGTCGTGGTCGCCGTGGTGGGCCCGGTGCAGGACGGGCTCTTCGGGGTCGTGCTCGTCACCAACGCGGCGATCGGCATCGCCCAGGAACTCCGGGCCAAGCGCACCCTCGACCGCCTCGCCATCCTGAACGCCCCCCATGCGCGTGTCGTGCGAGACGGGGCGACGCGGCAGCTGGCCGTGGAGGAGGTCGTGCCCGGAGACACGATCGCGCTGCAACCGGGAGACCAGGTGGTGACGGACGGGGTCGTGCTGCAGGCCACCCTCCTCGAGGTCGACGAGTCGCTGGTGACCGGTGAGACGGAGGCCGTGGCGAAACGTGCGGGCGACCCGCTCGTGTCCGGGAGCGCCGTCGTCGCCGGCGACGGCACCATGTCGGCCACCTCGTCCGGTGCGGACTCCTATGCGAGCCGTCTCGCCACCGAGGCGCGCCGGTTCGTGCGCAGCCGTTCCGAGCTCATCGACGGGACCAACGCCATCCTGCGCATGGTGACCTGGGTGATGGTGCCGACCGGAGCCGCGCTCGTCTGCACCCAGCTGCTCGTCAGCCACCAGAGCTGGGCCGACGCGGTGCGGGGTTCGGTGGCCGGGGTCGCCGCCATGGTGCCGGAGGGTCTCGTGCTACTCACGTCGCTCGCCTTCGCGGCAGGGGCGGTCCGCCTGGGTCGCCGCCACGTGCTCGTGGAGCAGCTGGCGGCGGTCGAAGGCCTGGCCCGGGTCGATGTCGTCTGCCTCGACAAGACCGGCACCTTGACCGCGCCTGGTCTGCGTCTGGCCCACGTCCATCCGCTGTGGAGCCTCGGCGAGCGCGGGGTCGAGGACGTCCTCGCCTTCGTCGCGGCCGCCGATCCGGCGCCGAACGCCACCATGCGCGCCCTGCGGTCGACGCCGCCGGTCGGCGGGCACCGGCGGCTCGTGGCGAGGGTGCCCTTCTCGTCCGACCGCAAGTGGAGCTCGGTGAGCACCGACGAAGGCGCGACGTGGCTCCTCGGCGCGCCCGAGGTCATCGCCCGGGAGGATCCCGCCGTGGGCCGGGCACTGGCCCGGGTCGGCGCCACGTGCCAGCGCTGGGTGCTCCTCGCCCGGGCCGACGGAGCGCTCACGACGCCGACACTCCCCGCCGGCCGGACTCCGGTGGCGCTCGTGGGGTTGCGCGAGGAATTGCGCCCCGACGCGGCGCCGACCGTGCGGTATCT
>DASRBM010000378.1:0-3734 GCA_035653635.1 Acidimicrobiales bacterium
ATGGGCGAGCACGTCGACTGGGCGCTGCTACGCGCCGATATGGCGGTGGGCATGGGCGCGTTGTCCGACGCCGTGTACGGCAACAGCCGACTGCCCGTGCGCGAACGCGAAGCTGCACGCTGGGTGATCGCCCAGATCAACGACTGCGCCGTGTGCCAGGACACCCGCGCCCGGCAGGCCCCGGAGCACGGTATCGACGACGGCTTCTACGCCGAGGTCGTCTCGTGGCGCACGAGCGAGGCGCTCACCGACCGCGAGCGGATGGCGGCCGAGTTCGCCGAGCGGTTCGCGCTGTCGCACCAGCAGATGGACGACGCGTTCTGGAGCCGGTTGCGCGCCGTGTTCGCCGACGACGAGATCGCCGATCTCACCATCTGCACCGGCACCTTCCTCGGTCTCGGCCGCATGCTGGCCGTGATGGGGGTGCGAGCGCCCGACGAGCGCATCCTCGTCTGACACGGCCGGCGCACCCGGCCGCGCTCACCAGGTGTCGACGTTCGGGCGTTTGCGGGGCCGGTCGCGCCAGTAGGGCGGAGCCGGGCCAGCGTCCAGCGTGGCGGCCAGGCGCGCCCGGGTCTCGGCCGGGTCGATGACCTCGTCGACCTCGAACACACTGGCCACGTTCATGGCCCGCCCGTGGTCGTAGGCGGCCTGCACCAGCTTGTCGAACAGGGCCTGGCGCTCGGCGGGATCGTCGACCGCCTCGAGTTCGCGCCGGAATCCGAGCTCCACCGCCCCCTCGAGCCCCATGCCGCCGAGCTCGCCCGACGGCCAGGCCAAGGTGACGAGCGGGGCCATGAGGCTGCCACCGGCCATGGCCTGCGCTCCGAGCCCGTAGGCGCGCCGCACCACCACCGCGCACCACGGCACGGTGACGCTGGCACCGGCCACGAACATGCGGCTCACATGGCGCACGAGGGCGGTGCGTTCGGCCTCGGGCCCGACCATGAAGCCCGGGGTGTCGACGAGCGACACGATCGGCAGGTCGAAGGCGTCGCACAGCTGCACGAACCGCGCCGCCTTGTCCGCACCCGGCGCGTCGATGGCGCCGGCCAGGTGCCGGCTGTCGTTGGCCAGCACGCCGACCGGCCGTCCCTCGAGGCGGGCGAGGGCGGTGATCATGCCCGGGGCGAAGTCGGGGCGCAGCTCCAGGACCGAGCCGGTGTCGCACAGCAGCGCCGCCACCGCCCGCATGTCGGCCACCTCGAGACGATTCCGCGGCAACACCGCACGCAGCGCGGACTGCTCGGCTGCCTCCCAGCCGTCGACCGCGCCCTGGAAGTAGGACAGGTACCGCTTGGCCAAGGCGACGGCATGGGCCTCGTCCTCGGCCACCAGGTCGACCACCCCGTTGGCCCGCTGCTCCGCGACCGGACCGATGGCACCGGGGGCGAAGGTGCCGAGGCCGCCGCCCTCGATCATGGCGGGCCCGCCCATCCCGATGTTGGCGTCGGCGGTGGCGATGATCACGTCGCAACACCCGAGCAGCGCCGCATTCCCGGCGAAGCAGTAGCCGGCCACGACACCGACGAGCGGGACGAGGCCGCTCAAGCGGCCGAAGCGGGCGAAGGTCATGACGTCGAGGCCGGTCACCGTCGTCGTGTCGGTGTCGCCGGGACGGCCGCCGCCGCCCTCGGCGAAGAGCACGACCGGTAGGCGCATGCGCTCGACCAGTTCGAAGAGCCGGTCCTTCTTGCGGTGGTTCATGTGGCCCTGGGTGCCGGCCAGCACGGTGTAGTCGTAGGCGAGGACGGCGCAGGCCGAGCGCTCGGGCGGGAAGAGCGCGCCGTTGACCCGCCCGATCCCGGTCACGAGTCCGTCGGCCGGCGTCCGCTCGAGCAGGTCGGTGAGCGCCCGCCGGCCGCGCTGGGCCGCGATCACGAGCGAGCCGGTCTCGTCGAAGGTGCCCTCGTCGCAAAGATCGGCGATGTTCTCGCGGGCGGTGCGACGGCCCCGCTCGTGGCGGCGCGCCGTCGCGCCGGGGCGTCCCTCATCCGAGATGGCCGCCCGACGGGCGAGGAGCTCCGCGAGCTCGGGGCGCGTGCTGCCCTCGTCGTCGTCCACCGACGATCCGCTGTCGACGCCGGCGGGGAACGCGGTCGGCTCGAGCTCGGCCAGGGCGTCGCCGGCCTGCACCGTCTGACCCACGGCGACGGCCACCGCCCGAACGCGGCCGGCCGCGGGAGCCCGGACCGGGTGCTCCATCTTCATCGACTCGAGGACGACGATGGTGCCCTCCTCGGCGACGACGTCGCCGGGCCCGACGGCGACGCGCACCACGGTCCCCACGATCGGCGAGCGCACGGCGACGACGTCGGACATCGGCGGCACACTACCGACGGACGCTGTCGATCACGCGCTCGATCGTCCGCATGCCCATGGCCAGGTAGCTGGGCGGGTCCTCGAGCCCGATGCCGATCTCGAGCAGTCCGAAGAGCACGGCCCACCCCCGGGCCCGGCGCAGCAGGTCGTCGGTGACGGGGCCGTAGGCGGCAGCGAACGCGAGCCACGAGCCCGACGGGAGCAGCCCGAAACCGGCCGCCAGGTCGGTGGCGGGATCGCCGGCGCACACGTCGCCGAAGTCCACCACCGCCGCGAGCGCCCCGTCCTCGACGAGCACGTTCCCGCCGTGGAGGTCGCCATGCAGCCACAACGGTGCGCCGTCGAAGGCGGGCGCGTCCATCGCGTCCTCCCACACGGCCTGCAGCACCGGCGCGTCGACGTGGGCGGCCAGCGCCCGCAGGCGCTCGGCGAAGGTGTCGGCCCGCTGCCCGAGCGGCACCCCGCGCCAGGGGTTGGCGGGGGCGTCGGGTGGGGCCGGGCGGTGCAGCGCGCCGAGGAACCGGCCCAGCCGCTCGGCCGAGGTGGGCCCGTCGGTGGCGGGCGTCCGGTCCCCCGGCGCTCCGCCGAGCCAGGGCACGACCGACCACGGCCATCCGAAGGCCGCCGACGGCACGCCCGTCCGCACCGGGGCCGGGACCGGCAGCGGCAGGCCCGGCGCGAGTTCGGGGAGCCAGCGCTGCTCGTTGGCGACGAGCGGCACCGCCACGGCCCGGACCGGGAGACGCACGGCCAGCTCGTCGCCGACCCGCCATATGGCGTTGTCCCATCCGGTGTCGACGTAGCTCAGCGGCAAGGGGGCGAGATCGGGATGCTGCTCGGCGAGCAGACGGTGGACCAGGGCCTCGTCGATCTCCACCTCACGGGCCGGTCTGGACACCGGCCGAGTGTAGAGAGCCGGCTACCAGCGCAGCAGGGCCGCGCACCCCCCGGGCAGCTTCCGGTCGCTCGGCACCACCCGGACCGAGGCGTCGGTGCCGAGGGCGGCGCGCACGAAGACGTCGACGAGCGGCGCCTCCACGACGTCGTCGACGGCCATGTCGCCGAGCACGTCGGCCGACATGGAGACGGGCACCGGCTCGCGTCCGCTATAGGCGGCGGGCGTCTCGGCCGGGTCACCGGGGACGAAGAGCACGTCCACCCGGGCCTCGTTGAGCGCGCCGGCCACCTCGGCGGCGCCGGAGACGGCGAGCCCGTGGGCGCCTTTCGCGTCGAGGTCCTCGAGGGCCCGGCGCAGGTCGGCCCCGACCTCGGTGTCGACGAGGCGCACGGCCTCGGCCGCGATGTGGTCGGCGGACCCGTCGGGCGATCTGCCGCCCCCGATCTCGTGCACGAGGTCGTCGACCTCTCGTGGGAGGTGCTCGCGCAGCAGGGCCACGGCCCGGACGTCGCCC
>DASRBM010000379.1:0-2246 GCA_035653635.1 Acidimicrobiales bacterium
TCTTCAGCGTCGCGATGTGAGCGGGTCCCGCCCTCGCCACCGGGCAGGCGGCGACCGGCCCGTCCAGCTCCCGACGCCACGCCTCCATCTCCGGTAGCTCCGGCATCCCCGCCACGGTACCCCGCGACCGGTGGCAGCCACCGTTACGCCTCCGTCACGTCCCTGCGGCCGCTCTGCAACGCGCGGCGGTCGAGCTGTGAACCGCTGCCCAGAGACCGATGGCAGCCACCGTCACGGAGCGGTCACGACTTCTCAACGGCACGGCGAAGTGCTGCACGCGGATCGAGCTCATGGCGGAAGCAACCGAGGACGGGTCCGTCATCGACGAAGGAGCTCTGTTCCCTCAGGCCGAGCGTGCCGCTGAAGCTGCTCCACTTCCACGAGCTCGCGCGCGAGCAGAGCCCGGCCTCGACGGGGTTGTTCATCGCATAGGCGTACGCTTCGACGAGATCGCCGGAGTCGTCGATTCGGCGCGAGCCGTAGCGGCGAGCCTGCACGTGGCCGCGCCATCCGTGGCGACGATTGAACATGCATGCGTAGCCGTGGTTGAGCGCTTGCATCGCCGCCGGAAGGACACCGTCGCCGACCTCGACGATCAAGTGGTAGTGGGTGCGCATCAGGCAGAAGCCGATACACCTCCACTCGCGCTCGACGGTAACTCGAGCCAATCGACGTAGGAACTCCAGGCGGTCGAGATCGTCACGGTAGTAGGCGTCAGCGGCCCAGACACAGTGCGTCCAGACGTGGAACATCCCTGCGGATACGTCGCGCCGTTGGTGCGCCATCGCGGGTGAGTGTGGCGCTCGACCGCTGACGCCTGGGTTGCAGCTTCGCGACGGTTCCGTCACGGTGGCTGCCACCAGTCTCCGGGGTCGGGGAGGAGGGCTGCCGTCGCACGGTTGAGGAAGACGTTGCCGGGTGGTCACGCTTTCGTGACGGTGGCTGCCACCGGTCGCGCCCGGTCGCAGCGCCCTAGGCTGCGCATTGTGGTGGAAGGGCCGATCGAGGTCGAGGTTCGGCGGAGCGGGGTCGTCGAGGCGGTGCATCGGGTGCACGCGGTCGCCGTCTGCGACGGGAGGCTCCTCGCGAGCACGGGCGACGCGTCGCTCACCTGCTTCATGCGCTCCTGCTCGAAGCCGCTGCAGGCGCTCCCCCTCGTGCGGGCGCGCGCCGACCTGCCGGACGACGAGCTGGCGATCGCCTGCGCCTCCCATCGCGACACGCCGGAGCAGGTCGCCGCCGTGCGCGCGCTGCTCGCCCGGGCGGGGGCGACCGAGGACGACCTCGAGCTGGGGCCTCAGCCGGGGCGGCCGCCGCAGCCGGTGCACCACAACTGCTCGGGCAAGCACGCCGGCATGCTCGCCCTCTGCCGCGCCCGCGGCTGGCCGACCGGCGGCTATCGGCTCCCGTCGCATCCGGTGCAGCAGGCCTGCCGGGAGGTCCACGCCGAGGCGGCGGAGGTGGCCGCCGAGACGTTCTCGACCGGCATCGACGGGTGCGGCGTCGTCACCTTCGCCCTGCCGCTCCGGCGGATGGCCCATGCCTATGCCCGCCTCGAGGCCCTGCCCGGCGGGGCGCGCGTCGCCGCCGCCATGCGCGCCAGGCCAGACCTCGTCGGCGGGCCCGACGGCGTCGACTGCCTCCTGATGCGGGCCGTGCCCGGCTGGCTCGCCAAGGGGGGCGCCGAGGGGCTTCTCTGCGCGGCCGGCCCCGACGGCGTCGGCGTGGCCTTGAAGACCGAGGACGGTGCGAGTCGAGCGCACCCGCCGGCCCTCGCCGCCTTCCTCGCCCGCATCGGGCTCGAGGGGCAGGCGCTGGCAGCCCTCGCCACCAGCCCCGTCCGCAACAGCCTCGGGGAGCGGGTAGGCGAGATCGTCGTCCGCTCCTGACATCTTCTTTACGAACCCGTCGGCCGCGACTAGTATCCGGCTCGCGATCGAGGGAGGACCGGGGCGCCGGCGCCAGCCGGGCCGGTCGGTTGTAGCCGCCGTCGTGCAACGACTAGGGCCGGAGGTTCGGGACGTGCTGACCGTCGACATCTCGCTTCCTGACGTCGAGGAGCTCCACAAGCTCGTCGCCGAAGGGAGGGAGAAAGGGTTTCTCTCCTACGACGAGATTGCGACGGGCCTCGACGACGTCGAGCTGACGAAGGAGCAGGTCGAAGACTTCTACACGTATCTGATCGAGCACGGCGTCGACCTCGTCGAGGGCGAGCAGCACAAGGCGCCGCCGCACGAGCCGCCGCC
>DASRBM010000380.1:0-4882 GCA_035653635.1 Acidimicrobiales bacterium
AGTGGTGGCACCGGCCATCGGCCCGGCCCGGCTCGTGGCCGGTCCCCCGAAGCGCTTCGCCCAGGCCATGGGCGTGGCGTTCAGCACCACCGCGCTGGTGCTCTGGTTCGGCTTCGGCCTGCATCTCGCCGCGCTCGTCGTGATCGGGCTCCTCACGGCCGCCGCGTTCCTCGAGTCGGCCCTCGGGCTGTGCCTCGGCTGCCGCATCTTCGCCGTCCTCATGCGCCACGGCGTCATCCCCGACGACGTGTGCGAGTCGTGCTCGGATCTGACGCTGCGCTATCCGGAGCTGCGCCAGCCCTCGCCCGTCTGAGCGCCGTCGGTCAGCCGACGCGCGCGAGCAGCTGCTCGACGAGCACCACCAACTGCCGGGCGCAGGCGACGTAGACGTCGTCCGTGCCGCCGGCCGGATCGGCGACGTCATCCTGCTCGTCGGGATCGAGACGATCGAGCCCGAGTGCGGCCACCCGCTCGGCCAATGGCGTGGGACCGGGCGGCAGGTGCGCCGCCAGCCAGGCGATGGTGGCGGTCTTCGCCGCGGCCGATGGGTGGCGCCGGCGCACGTAGTGGACGTGCTCACCGGCCATGGCCACCACCAGAGTGGCGCTCTGGGCGTCGGCCTCGGTGAACTGGCGGCTGCGGTGCTTGGGCACCTCCACCCCGACGAGCGTGAGCGCGTCGCGGGTGCGGACACTCATCGGCTGGTGCTCCACCACGTGGGTGCCGGCGCTCGTCACCGTGATGCCGGGGGCATGCGCGGCCATCGCACCGGCCATGACCGAGCGCGCCGCGTTGCCCGTGCACAGCATCACCACGACAGGGGCGGACGCGGCACCGGCTTCCGGCGGCGACTCGGTGCTGACGGGAACGGCGGACTCGGACGGCACGGCGACCCATGATGCCGGACGCGCCACCGCTCGTCAGGTCCGGATCCCTACGATGCACTCGTGCGCACACTCGGGCTGATCGTCGTCCTCACGGGCGCGCTGCTGCTGAGCGGGTGTTCCTCCCCCGGCGCCGCACCGGGCCATGCGCTGCCGCCATCCTCCTCGTCGGCCCCGACGACCACCGGTGTCGCCGCCGGGCCCGCCGTCAGCTGCGCGACGATCGACCTGAGCGCCGTTCCCGGTTCCGCGGCGGCGGCCACGGCGACCCTGGGGACGGTGTCGGCCAAGCTCGCCGGCACCCGCGCCGTGCTCAACGGGTCGCCGGCCCTGGCTGATCCGGAGCTGTCGGTCACCGTCGGCACCGGCGCGGCGCGATCGGTGCCGCTGGCGCTCCCCGACCTCGAGGGATCCGGCACCACCACGACCACGACTCCCCCCGTGGTGCAGCCATTTCCCATCGGGCCCGATCAAGGGGGAACTTCGTTCACGGCGCCGCAGGCGCTGTGCGTGGCCCGCTTCGGCGCCACCAGTCCGGTCACCGCCGTGCTCGTGGGCGTGAACACCGGCGGGGCCCACTGCTGCACCGTGCTCGACGCCTACACCCTCGCCAGCGACGGGCTCGACCCCGCGGTCGTGCAGGAGACGATCGGCGACCCAGCGGTGACGGTGGAGACCGTCGGAGGGGCGGCGGTGCTGAAGACGGCCGACGACGCCTTCGCCTACCAATTCTCCTCGTATGCGGGATCGGGCATGCCGGTGAAGGCGCTCGAGCTGCGGGGCCGCAATTTCGTCGACACCACGACCGACCATCTCGACTGGGTGTCGACGGACGCCGCCAACTGGTGGAGCGTCTACCAACAGAACAAGGGCCAGAGCGACGCCGGGCTCGGTGTGCTCGCCCCCTGGGTCGCCGACGAGTGCCTCCTCGGCAAGGCGAGCTCGGCTTGGTCGACCGTGCAGCAACTCCAGTCCCAGGGAGCGCTGGCGTCCTCGGAGGGCGACTGGCCCTCCGGCGCGGCCTACGTGAGCAGCCTGCGGCAGTTCCTCGTCCAGCACCACTACTGCCCGGCAGGAAGCTGACGGATCCCCCACCGGCCGATGGCTACGAAGCCGGTGCTGGGTCGCTCGGCACCGTCGGGTCGGTCTGCACCGTCGGGTCGCTCACCTGGTCCGTCCAGGTGGCGCCGTCCCAGTAGCGGTTCACGTGGCGGCCGCTCGGGTCCCGGTACCAGCCGGGCGCGGCGCGCCCGCCGGCGGCGAGGCCGTCGAGCGCGGCGCTGGCCTTGCGGTTGCTGAGCAGCGCCCACGGCGTCCACACGAGCCCGAACAGGCCCCACCACCCGAGGGCCAGGTTGTGGGCGCGGATGCGCCGGGCGAAGGCGTGGAGCTCGGCGATGTCCGCCGAGGCCAGACGCTGGCGTCGGCGGATGGTGACGACCACGAAGCTCGTCACCTCGACGAGCGTCAACGTGAAGACGAGAGCCGGAGGCGGGAATGCCTCCGGCCGCTGCAGGTCCGCCGCCATGTGTCCCCTTCCGCCGAAGGGAAGCTTCGAGTCAGCACAGCGCGGCACGCCGCCGCGCGCCCCGGTGTACTGACGTCATGCTCCCGCCGTGAGCACGGACGTCGTGCGTCGGGGAGACTCAACATGTACGCGGGCACGAGCGTCAAGTCGCCGCGCCGGGGCAACGACATGGCGACGTCGGTCAGACCGCACCGTCTCGTTAGATGTGAGAATCGGAGCATGGAGACGCGGCACGTCCGGCTGGGCGATCCCGAGGTGGAGCCGCTGCTCGCCGGGCTGACAGAAGAGTACGACCGGCGCTACGGCGAGAACACCGAGATGACGCGCGCCACCGAGGAGGAATTCGACCCGCCCTCGGGTCTCTTCGTCGTCGTCATGGACGGACCGTTGACCGTTGCCGGCGGGGGCTTCCGGCGCCACGACACCACGACATGCGAGGTGAAGCGGATGTGGACGCATCCGGACTATCGCCGCCGGGGACTCGCGGCGCGGGTGCTCGCCACGCTCGAGGTCGAGGCGCGAGGCGCCGGCTACCTCCGCCTCATTCTCGAGACGGGACCTCGCCAGCCCGAGGCCGAGGCGCTCTACGCCAAGCGGGGTTACGTCCGCATCGACCATTTCGGCCGTTATCCCGAGGCGAGGGCCTTCAGACTCGACCTCGCCGCCGGCTGACCCGACGGCGGGCGTTCAGTTTCGTCTACCAGTCCTGGGCAGCGACAAGGAGGGCCGTGAGCGGCTCGAGGGAGGCCATGAGCTCGGCGAGCTCCGGCGGATCGAGGACCTCGTAGGGCCGTGCCGCGAGGTCGTCGGTGCGCTCCTCTATCCGCCGTTTCGTTGCGCGACCTCGTTCGCTGAGCCACTCGTCGTCGCCGATCAGACCACGCTCGCGCATGCCCCCGATGACGGCGGCGATTTGTGCCGCCGGCAGATGATGGATCCGCGCGAACTTCTCGGCGGGCTGGCCGCCGTCGAGGGCGGCAAGAACGTGGGCCTCAAGGCCGCCGACACCTTCGACCACGAGCGCGGCGATATGTCCGTCGCCGCGGTGCTCACGCAGGAGAGAAGCGGCATGGAAGAGGCGGGTCGCGGCGTCGTCGGGAACCGGGACCGCGCGCAGCGCGCCGTACATCGGCCGGCCCTCGCACGGTGCAGCGGTGGCGACCCTCGTCAGGAGGTCGGCGGTCCGGGCGAACCCGGGAGAGTCGACCTGCGTGCCCAGGATCCGCCGCAACGCCTTGGCGCAGCCCGCCCGGCGGGCGGCGATCGCCGCCTCCGGTGTCGTCGTGCGCCACACCTTCGGGATGTGGCGGGCCACCTCACCGGGGGCGAAGTTGTAGAAGAGCGCGTCCACCACCTCCGCCGTGGCGAAGCCCAGGGGCGCCGCCCGGCCGGCGAAGTAGGTGTCCCAGTAGTCGGTGAACCCGAGGGCGAACATCGCCTCATTGGGCTCCTCGGCTGAGTACGGGATGACGCCGATCGGCTCGATCAGCTCGAACATCCGCCGCGCCACCGGGTGCATGGTCCAATCCTCCCCCGCCCCGGCGACCGGCGCGGACACTCACAGAAGGTGGACGATCGGACGCCGCCGGTCTCATCGCGCCGTCGGATCGGCAGGTGATCTCGGTCCGAAGACGACTCGGCCCGGGTCTCGACGAGACCCGGGCCGAGTCAAACGGAGTTCGCGGTGCTCTATGGGATGTGGATGCCCGAGATGGCCCGGGCGATGACGAGTCGCTGCACCTCGGAGGTCCCCTCGAAGATCGTGTAGATCTTGGAGTCGCGGTGCCACCGCTCGACCGGGTGCTCACGCACGTAGCCGTAGCCGCCCATGATCTGGATGGCCTCCTCGGTCACCCAGGTGGCCGTCTCCCCGGCGAAGAGCTTCGACATGGACCCCTCGCCGGCGGTGAAGGGCTTGCGGGTGGCGCCCATCCAGGCGGCCCGCCAGATGAGCAGCCGCGACGCCTCGATGCGCGTCTTCATGTCGGCCAGCTTGAAGGCGATGCCCTGGTTCTCGATGATGCGCCGGCCGAAGGCCTTGCGCTCCTTGGCGTAGTCGAGCGCGTACTCGTATGCGGCCCGGGCGATGCCGAGCGCCTGGGCCCCGACCGACGGGCGGGTCGCCTCAAAGGTGGCCATGGCCGCCTGCGAGTTGGAGCGCTTGCCCTCGCGGGCGCGCGCCAGCTTCTCGTCGAGCTTCTCCTTGCCGCCGAGCAGGCAGCTGCCGGGGATGCGGCAGTCGTCGAGGAAGACGTCGGCGGTGTGCGACGCGCGCAGGCCGTGCTTCTTGACCTTGGTGCCCATCTCGAGCCCCTTGGTGCCGGGCGGGACGACGAACGCGGCCTGGCCGCGGGAGCCCAGCTCGGGGTCGACCGAGGCGACGACCACGTGCACGTCGGCGATGCCCCCGTTGCCGATGAACACCTTGTGCCCATCGATGACCCAGTCCTCCCCGTCCTGGCGGGCCTGG
>DASRBM010000381.1:0-2434 GCA_035653635.1 Acidimicrobiales bacterium
CAAGCTGGGCTGGGACGAGCTGCTCTTCGGTGACGGGCTGGCCCAGATCGCCGCCACCCACGGACAGGGGGACGTGCAGGGCCTGTCCTCCGGCCAGGTGGGGGGCACGGCCGGCGTGCAGTCCGGAGGCTTCGACCCGAACATCTACACGGCCGAGGCCAAGGGCATCGCGCTCGGCTACCCCGACAAGACGTCACTCGCCTGGTTCGCGCAGCGATCGATGGCCGTCTACGGCCAGAACGGTCACGTGCCCGACGTCCCCACGCTCATGGTGCAGGGAACGGTGGACACCCTCTTCAACGTGAACGAGGCCTGGGCCAACCACGACGAGATGGAAGCGGCCCACCCGGGGCTGCCGGTGAAGCTCATCGCCTTCTGCGGTGGCCACGTGAGCTGCCCGACGGGAGGCGCGCCGCAGGGCATCAACTACCAGAGCACCTCGAGCTCCGGCAGCGTGATCGCACCGAGCACGTCGGCGTCGACCTACACGGAGGCCCAGACCATCCAGTGGTTCGACGTCTATCTCCGCGGGCACGACAAGAACGGCAACGCCGTGACCGACACCCAGCCCGAGGTCGTGTACCAGGACCAGAACGGGAACTTCTGGCCGGCGTCCACCTTCCCGACCGTGTCGGACCCCGGCGCGTCCTACTTCGACGTGGTGCCGGTGAAGGGCCAGCTGCTGAGCACGGGCGTGCCCACCGGATTCGGGCCGGCCGGCGAGGCGACCGTCGTCACCGACGGCGCCAGCGCGGCGAACGACCCCGGGGCGCTGACCGTGCCGGTGGTGACGGCGAAGGGCAAGGACGTGCAGATCGTGGGCGAGCCCCACATCTCGGCGTCGGTGGAGGTCCAGGGGACGAGCACCGACCTCTTCTTCCGCCTCATCGACGAGGCCACCGGTCAGGTGGTCGACCTGCAGACCTCGGCCCTGCGCATCGACAACGTGGCCGGCGGCCAGGGTGGGCTGCTGGCGGCCGCCACCACGCCGGTCACCATCTCGCTCGACATGGTGGGCGTCGCCTACGACCTGCCGGCCGGCGACACCCTGGAGCTGCAGGTCGCCACGAGCGGCCCGTCCTTCGTGCCCAACCGTGGCTCGTCGGTCGTGACCATCGACGGGAACGTGTCGATCCCGACAATGTGACGATTCCTGGCGGGCCGCTCGGTCCCGCCGGGCAGCGCGCTTCGGACGTACGCTTTTCCTCATGAAGGGCGATCGCGTCGAGGTCGTGGTCGACGTCGGTGACGGCGTGCAGCGCTTCGACATCGCCGCGACAAAGGCCGGCCGGCGCGTCGAGGTCACCACGGGACGGTCGACCATCGAGGTGACCGAGGTGACCCGGACCGGGCGTGCCGTCCGCACGGCCCGGTTCATGGCCACCAGGGTCGTGGCCGTCGTCGAGCACCCCCTCGACCCCGACCCGGACTGACAGGCAGTGCCCGACTACGAGGTGGTCGTCCTCGACGATCCCGGACACCGACAGCAGGCGGCCGGGGTGGCGGCGCGGGCCTTGCGCGACAACCCGACCACGCTGGCCGTGTCGGCGGATCCGTTCGTGCGTTTCGACATGCTCTACGGGACGTTCGCCCGGTCCATGCCGCACGTCGGCGACGTGACCGGGGCCATGCGGGGCGACTGTGTGCTGGCCGTGGCAACGACGAGCGTGCCGGGGGACTGCATCGCCACCATGTTGCCGGCGGCCCTGCGGGTGTCGAAGCCGCCGGCGGACGACGCCACCGACATGGACCGCTTCCTCTTCATGGGGTCGGTCATGGCCGCCAACGACCTGCCCGACGACCATTGGCACGTCGGGCCCGTCGGCGTGGAGCCCGGCTTCCAGGGCCGCGGCCTCGGCCATGCGGTCATGGAGCTGCTGTGCAACCGGCTCGACGACCGGCGGGGGACGGCATGGCTCGAGACGGACCGACCCGAGAACGTCCGCTTCTACCTGAGCCTCGGCTTCGAGCTCATGAGCGAGGAGCCCATGCTCGGCGCAACCTTCTGGTTCCTGCGACGCGAACCGCGGTGACCCCTCAACGAAGAGGACGGGAGCCGGCGAGCCCGAGGAGCTCGCGCGACACGTAGAGCGACGCAGGTTGCCCGGAGGTCCCGGTCCGAGCCGTCCCGTAGGCCGTGAGGATCCCGAGATCGGTCAAACGGCGGAGGGTGGCGAGAGCGGCCTTGCGGGACAGCCCGAGCTCACTGACGAGGGTGTTCGACGTGAGCACCACGTGGCGGGGCATGAGCTCGAGCGCCGCGAAGACGGCCGCATCGCTGCGGATCGTGCGGTCACCGGTGGACTCGAGCGTGTGACGCCAGCTGTGCCTCAGCTGTTCGACGTTCGCCATCAGCGCCCGCTGTGCCCGTCCTCCGTCGGTGACGGCGTCGGCGAACCACTGGACCCATCGCCTGTGGTCGCCCAGTCGGAAC
>DASRBM010000382.1:0-3050 GCA_035653635.1 Acidimicrobiales bacterium
GACTTTCGTGTTCCCGACAGTCCCCGAGACACTTGAGTCGTTGGATGAGCGGACCCCACCCGTTGCCGGACACTGCTTCACCTCTAGATGAAATGGCGTGGGCCCGAGATGCCCGGCGAGCACGACCGACTCGACGAATTCCCCATCGCAGGATTGCGAACTCGCATCCTCGAACGTTGCCGAACCGGCAAGCTTAAGGACGCCCACAGTGCCCGAGAACCGCTCAGTGGTCAGGTTGGACTGCGCACTGGTCGGGTTATGAGCCCAGCTCCAATAGATCGTCGCATCGGTGTTTCCCAGGGGTATCAGGCTGGCCGCAGACCCGCCGCATGCTGTCAAAACCAACGCGGCCGACAGGACCGATATCGCTGGCTGAACAACCACTCGGGGAAGGGTCCTGGCGCTTCGCTCGCTTCTAGCACGACAGTCTCTGCGCATCGTTTCCCGTCTGTACGATGTGAATAGTGTTGGGTGCGGTCGACGACGCGATCGACCTTGAAACGGTTTCTGTCCCTCCGGGGTCCCGCCGGCGGCCGACATCAAGCGCTCGACGTGGGGGCCGTGGGCGCCTAACTAGTCGTGGTTGACCTCGCCAGAAGGCTGACGATTTCCGGTCTCCGAGAAGCGGCTCAGGTCCGGAGCAGCTGTCTGCCTGGTCCGGTAGCGCTTACTCGCCAGCACCTTCACCCTGCCGGCGTAGACCACGTACAGGACCGCGCAGGCGATGACGATTCCGATGAACGCGCTCATCTGTCACGCCATCGCGAGCTCGACGACCTTGGTCGCCGCCTGAGAGTCCTGTGCCTTGATACCGTTGACGAAGCCGTACATGAACTTCTTGTAGGTCCCCCATGCAACCATCTGCCACGGCAGCGGGATCACGATGAGCCACTGACGCTTCTGCTTGTAGCGGAGGATCCTGGTGCTCACGACCCGCCCGTCGGCGTTCTCCTTCATGGTGACCTCGAACGTCATGAACTCGACCACACCACCCACGACGCGGTTCCTGGACGAGTAGACCAGGCGACCCGGTGCCGACTCCTCGAGCCGGACCATGACCTGAATCGATTCGGCCTGCTTCGCCGCCTGCTCGGCGACCTCGGCGATCGTCGACGCGTCGAGACGGGTCTTGACCGTGGCCGAGGCCCGTGCGTACTTGTGCTGCTTCGCCATTACCGGTTCCCTTTCCTCCTGGACGACCGCTTCAGCTCGAACGAACTTTGGAGATCTCCGAACGACTACTTCGAGAGGTTCCTCTTGCCGATTCGCTGTGCCACGATCACGACGACGAGGCCGGCGATGGCGAGCGGAATGCCGACGCCCAGATACGGATGGGTCGTCTGTCCTGTGTAGATGTAGAGCCTCGTGATTGTGGAGGCGTAGATGCCTGAAAAGAGGCAGATCATTCCCATCACATAGAAGGCCATGGTGGCCCCGCCGACGCTGTTCCTGTTGGTCTGGACTGACACTGTGGTTCCTCCGGATCGATGTCGGGTTTTCGGCTTTCGTAAGGATGTACTGCCGAGCGGATCAGGCCTAGGGGGAGGGCTCCCGTCCACGGGACTCGTACGGGATCGGTCAGCAGTTGGGAACGTTGTTGTCGACGAAGGGGGTGCCCTGCAGGCTCCCGGAGGTCTGGCCGTTGTTGTAGAACGCGTCGGCCGAGGCGTAGTACTGGTTGCTCCACGGGCTCGAGGCAATCCGGTACCACCAGGTGTTGCCGTCCTGCACCTTGAAGCCCTGGACCTTGCAGGAGACCTGGACCGTTTGATTGCTGGCGATGGATGGGCCCTCGGTCCCCCCGGCGTTCTGGTAGTTGGTCCAGGTGTGGGTGACGCCGCCGGTCGTCTCGGCATACGTCGCGGGCTGCGTGGGTGGCGGGGTCTGTGGCGGCGCCTGAGTCGTCGTCGTGGTGGAGGTGGTCGACCGAACCTGGGTCGTGGTGGTCGTCGAGGTGGTCGACCGGACCTGCGTCGTGGTGGATGACGACGTCGGCGAGCCGGAGGTACCTGCTCCCGAGTTCGATCCCATCGTCGTGGTCGGCGTTCCCACGACCACGGACGTTGCCGGCGTCGCGCCGAGCGTCCCCGAGGTACCCGCCTGGCCCAACGTGTTCGAAGGCGTAGCTGCGCCGCCAGTGGCCCCAGTCGACCCCGTTCCCGACGAAGAGCTCCCAGCGGCGCCGTACACCACACCACTCGGTTTCACACCGTTGGCGGCGGTCCGCGACGACGCGTTGTCCACAATCCTCCCCGTCGTCCTCTGGTGTGCCGACGGCGAGTGCGAGAGTGCGAAGGCGGCAGCTGACGCCGTCCCGGCAAGCAGGAGGACAGCGGCAGCGATACTGACCGGCCAACCGATACGGGTTCGACGAGAAACCGCTGGGGCCTCGTCGATCGTCGTTGTCGTCGCAAGGACTTGCATGCCGTCAGAGGCCGGAGCCAATTCCGCCAGTCCGCCACTCTCGCCGAGGGATGTCGTGCCGGTCGCCCGGAAGAAGCGGATCCACGACCCCGCACTCGGGCGCCTATCCGAATCGGGATTGAACATCTCCATGAAGTGCGGCACCAATTCCGGCTGGCGCTCGAAGCTCGGCAACGTCTCGATCGTCCGGCGGATGGTGCCAGTGTCGAGCGGAGGGTTCCTTCCCGTGAGAGCGAAGTAGGTCAATGCGCCGAAGCTGTAGCGATCGGACGCTGCCGAGTACTGGCCCGAGGCGAGGACCTCCGGAGCCATGTAGCCGCGGGTCCCCTCGATGATGGGACTCGTCCCGCCTGCGAGGCGTGTGAGGCCGAAATCCACGAGCACGGCTTGCCCGGACGGCGTGACGATGACGTTCGCCGGAGTGATGTCGGCGTGGACGAGCCTGCGGGCAGACGGGGTCGCCTGGCCGGCGTGGAGCCAGTCGAGAACGTCACCCAATTGAGCGAGATAGCGCATCGCCTGGAATTCGTCTGCGCCTGACGCCCGTGCCGAGCGCCACTCCCGGAGAGAGGGGCCCTCCACCCAGTTCATGACCAGGTAGAGAACGCCACGGTGATCGGGACGTT
>DASRBM010000383.1:0-2167 GCA_035653635.1 Acidimicrobiales bacterium
GTGATCGTCCCCGCCCCGAGCGGCGGCGGCAAGAGCACGTTGGTGGCCGGGCTGGTCGGGGCAGGGTGCGCCTACCTGTCGGACGAGATCGCAGCCGTGACCGCAGAAGGCATCCTCCTGCCGTATCCGAAACCGATAGCGCTTCGGCCCGGCGCCCAGTCGCTGTTCCCGCAGTGGGCGCAGCGGGCGGTTCGGACCGGCGACCGCTGGTTGGTGACACCGGACATGGTGGGAGGCCCCTGTCGTGCCGGGATCGTCGTCGTGACGCGGTACGTGCCCGGCGCCGCGACCGCCCTGCACGAGCTGTCCCCGGTCGATGCCCTCGTCGCCCTCGTGCGCCACGCCGTGCAGCGGCCCGACGAGGGTGGTGCCAGCGCCCGTCGGCTCGCCGCTCTGGCCGCCACGTGCCCGACGTACTCGTTGGTGTCGGGCGACCTCCACGCCGCCTGTGATGCGGTGCTCGACCTCGTCGGAGCACGACGTGGCTTTTGACCCCCTGTCGGACGGCGACGTCGTGCTCGAGCGCCGGCCGGCGACCGAGGAGATCGCGTCGGACGAGAAGATCGCCCTCTACGACAGCGAAGGGTCGGTCCTCATCGTCCTCAACCCCAGCGCGGCCGCCATCTGGCGCCTGCTCGACGGCACCCGGACGCTCACCGCCGTGGTCGAAGAGCTGGCGACCGCCTTCGCCGCCGACGAGGCGGTGTTGTGGGCCGACGTGCGGTCCACCTGTCGGAAGCTCACCGAGCTCGGTCTGGTGACCCTCCGAGGCGGTTGAGCGCGCGGCGGCCGCCTCAGGAGGTGACGGCGGGCAGGATGTCGCGCAGCGCTGCGAGCTGCTCCAGGTAGTGACTGCGCGAACGGTGGTGGAAGCGGAGACTCAGACCGGTGGCGCCCACGGCGGTGAGCGCGCGCATCGAGGCCACGGCGCCGTCTGGGTCGGCCAGCGGGTCGAGCGGCGGCTCGGGTGCGAGGACCATCTCGAGGGGTGACGACCGCCCGTCGAGCAGCGCGGCGATCTCGGGATCGGCGAGCAGCGCGGCGAAATCCTCGGGCAGCAACCGGAAGGGGATCCAGCCGTCGGCGAGCTCGGCCGCCCGGCGCAGTGAGCGCCGGCTGCGACCACCGACCCAGATGTCGACGGCGCGCCGCTCACCGGCGGGGTCCACCACGAAGTCGGCAAAGCGGTAGTGGGTGCCCTCGTAGTGCGGCTCTCGCTCGCCCCAGGCGGCCCGGATGGCGCGCAGGGCGTCGTCGGCGCGGGCACCGAGGCCCTCGTAGGGATGGCCGAGCAGCGCGAACTCGGGCTTGATGGCGCCCACGCCCAGGCCGAGGATCACCCGTCCCCCACTCAGGACGTCGAGTGTCCCCCACTGCTTCACCACCTCGAGCGGATGGTGGAAACCGAGGATCACCACGTGCGGGAGCAGTTTGATGCGCGACGTGCGCGCCGCCACGTAGCTCAACGTCACGAGCGGATCCCAGTAGCGGGGTCCGGCGATGCGGGTGGCCCGGGCGGGCACCGCCACGTGCTCCGACGCGGCCACCCAGTCGTAGCCGAGTCGCTCCGCCTCCACGGCGATGGCCACGACGTCGTCGATGGTGCCGTCCTCCTCCCACGGGGGTGGCTCGAAGCGCGGATTCATCTGGACGACCGGCGTCACGATGCCGAGTTGCAGCGACATGGGCTCCCTCCGGCCCGTCACGGTAGATGCATCGAGCGTTGGCAGAAAGTTGTGCGCTATCGGCGGCCCGTCCGCGACACGCGGCGGGATACTGCGAACGCTCGTTGCCCGTCCGGTGGTTTGTCGGCGGGCTGTAGGTGGGTAAGTGGGGATTCCAGTGAAGGTCTCGGAAACGGCGGAAGACGCCGGGGCCGCTCGCGCCTGTACCGGCGCGCCGGCACTCGACAGGCGTGCGGCCATCGGTCGTATGGGCAAAGGCGCGGTCGTCGCCGGCCTGGCCATATGGACGGCGCCGGAGATCCTCGTCGCAAGCCCGTCCGGCGCGGCCGGGCTGTCGGGCCCGCCTGGTGGATCGGGTGGCGGTGGTGGCGGCGGCGGTTCGGGTTCCGGCGGGAACGGCGGTGGTTCCGGAAACGGCGGGGGTTCCGGAAGCGGTGGCGGCTCAGGCAACGGTGGCGGCTCAGGCAACGGCAGCGGGGGCT
>DASRBM010000384.1:0-4571 GCA_035653635.1 Acidimicrobiales bacterium
GACGACGTACCCGCTCATCAGCCACCCCTACAACCCCGAGTTCGTGACCGGCGAGGGGCTCACGCGGGTCGCCCGGGCCGCCGAGGAGGCCGGCTTCAGCGGGATCGCCTTCACCGATCACCCGGCGCCGTCGCACAAGTGGCTGACCGCCGGCGGGCACGACGCCCTCGACCCCTTCGCCGCCCTGTCCTTCGTCGCCGGGGTCACCCGCGAGCTCCGGCTCATACCGAACATCGTCGTCCTGCCGTACCGAAACCCCTTCCTGGTGGCGAAGGCATCGGCCACCATCGACACGCTCAGCGGCGGACGCTTCGTCCTGTCGGTCGCCGCCGGCTACCTGCGCAGCGAGTACCGGTCCCTCGGTGTCGACTTCGAGCGTCGCAACGAGCTGTTCGACGAGGCCCTCGAGGTCCTGCGCGGCGTGTGGAGCACCGACGAGTTCGCCTACGAGGGCAGGGGCTTCACCGCGTCGGGCGTGACGGCGAATCCGAAGCCGGCGCACGTCCCCATCTGGATCGGCGGCAACAGCCCCCTCAGCCGGCGGCGCGTGGCGCGTTACGGCGATGGCTGGAACCCGTTCCCCGCCCCGGCCCAGCTGGCCCGCACGGCCCGTACCCGGGTCCTCGAGACCCTCGACGACCTCGCGCCCATGATCGAGCACCTTCACCGCGAGCTCGATGGGCAGGGCCGCGACCCGGCATCGGTCGAGGTCGCCTTCACCACCGGGCGGCGGGGCCCCGGGGAGCCCGACTTCGACGCCGGGGAGCATCTCCGTGTCCTCGAGGAGATGTCCGCCATCGGGGTCACCTGGAATTCCGTCGGAATCCCGGGTGACTCGCTCGACCACGCCGTCGACGCGCTGCACCGCTACGGCGAGGAGGTCATTAGCCGCTTCGGCTGAGCACGATCGCGGCGGGACCTCCGCCTACAGGACGTCGGCGACGTCGATGTCCGGGTACAGCTCCCGCAGGCGGTCGGTGACGATGCGCCGGTGACAGCGGACCGATGCCCGTTCGAGGCACAGCACCGCGACCCGTGTCGTGCGGGCGTCGTCGGCCAGCCGCTCGAGCGCCGTCGCGCCGATGTCGTCGAGCACGGCCCGCAATCGGCCGGCCGCCTCCTCCACGGCACCGGCGGTGAACACGGCACGGATGTCGGGCGGGTTCCCGAGCGTCTGCTCGTGGCGGTAGGTGATGCCGGACTCGGGGAGCCGCTTCTCGAGGGCCCGCCGCGAGAAGCCCGGTTTGCGACTGACCGGGTTGTAGCGCACGTCCACCACGAGCGTCACCCCGAGCGACTGCAGGTGACGCACGAGCTCGTCGGGCGTCAGGCCCTCGTAGCCGATGCTGTAGAGCCGCGCCGTCGGTGGCGAGAAGGGGAGCGGTTCCTGGGCCAAGACCCCAGGCTATGAGGAGAGCCCCACCCGCCCGGCCAGTTCCGAAAGCTCCTCGAGCGCCTCGTCGAGCTCCACCGCCACGGCGCTGGCGATGAGGCGGTCGATGCCCATGGCGGCGGACTTCTCAAGGGTCTCCATGGTGATCCTCGGCGCCACACCGCTCACGGTGATCTCGAAGGCGTCCGGATCCCGTCCCGCCGCTTCCACCTGCTTGCGCATCTCGACGATGGCGCTGCGCAGCTCGTCACCACCGATGCCGAGCGGCTGCCACCCGTCGCCGCGGCTCGCCGCCCGGCGCATCGAGGCCGGCGTGGTCCCTCCCACGTGGATGGGGATGCCGCCGCGCTGCGCCGGCTTCGGGTAGCTGTGGGCATGGGCGAAGGAGACGAACTCGCCCTCGAAGCTCGCCCCGTCGGAGCCGTGCTCCGCCCACAGCACCCGCATGGCGTCGATCATCTCGTCGGCCTTGCGCCCCCGCGAGGCGAAGTCGGTGCCGCACGCCTCGAGCTCTTCGCGCATCCAGCCCAGGCCGATGCAGACGCGCAGGCGACCCCCGGACAGAGCGTCGACGGTGGCGAGGCGCTTGGCCATGGTGACCGGCTGGTGGGCCGGAAGGATGAGCACCCCGGTGCACAACCCGAGCGTCGCGGTGGCGCCGGCCACGAAGGCGAGGAGGTCGACCGGGTCGGGGATCGGGGTGTCGTCGGGCAGCGGCACCCGGCCCGTCTCGTTGTAGGGATAGGGCGTGCTGTAGGTGGAGACCATGAGCGGATGCTCGATCGCGACGAACGCCTCGAAGCCGCAGCGCTCCGCGTGCTGGGCGTAGGCGGTCACCCACTGCGGGTCGGACGTCACCCCGGGCCGTGCCGGTGGCATCACGGCGATCTTCATCGTTCCCCCTCGGTCATCGTCCGTCGGCGAGCGGGCGGTCCTCGCGCCACAGCAGTCGCAACCGCCGCTCGGCGAAACGCCACATGCCGTGCTCCTTGGCGTAGCGGTCCTCGTACCGGATGGCCATCACGAGGAGCCGGCGGCCGGCGCCCTCGGGGTCGTCGTAGACGTGGTGGGCCATGCACACGACGACGCCGTCCCCTTCGGCGCCGTCGAGCTCCACCACGTGGGCGCCGATCATGTGGGTGGTGGCGAGGTACTGCGCCAGCCCGAGCTCGAGCGCCCGGTGGATCTTCGTGTGGCCCACCCGCTCGTAGGGCGTCTCCTCGGTACCGGGAAAAAGGTGGGAGAGCATGGCGCCGTCCTCGGTGAAGAGGTGGGTCACGCCGTCGACGTCACGGGCGTCGACCGACTGGGCGTAGCGCTCCACGAGCTCGCGCAGCGCCAGGCGCTCGGCGCTGTCGACGTCGAGGGTGCCCACGGCCGTCAGCCGGTGAAGACGTCGGGGCCGAAGGGCGTCGCGCTGTGGGCGAGTCCCAGCCGTCCCACGCCGAACAGGTCCTCGAGGGTGGCCAGGAGCGAGTAGTGGTCGTAGTGCACCGCGCTCACCGTGCCCGGCGCCACGTCGGGTGACAGGACGATGGCCCCGACCCGGCCACCGCCGGGGCCGGTGATCCCGGGCTCGGGCGAGTTGATGTCGGTGCCGGTGTTGCAGCCACAGCTGCTGCTGTCGGAGGTCGAGGCCTCGTCGAAGGTGATGACGAGCATGCCGCCCGACGTGTACGCCGGCGACGCCGTGATGAGCGGCACCCAGGTGTGCAGGAAGGACTCGGTCTGGGCCAGTCCTCCCGGTGCGGACTCGTTCGTGCACTCGTTGACGCCGGGGACCGGCGGCAGCGACGACGCGCCGGGCACGGGGACGGCCGGATCATGGCCGTCCTCGCACAGGTTCGGCACGATGAACGACAGGTTCGGCGTGGTGGCGGCCGACTGCAGATCCTGGGCCAGACCGGGACCACCGGAAGTCGGTCCGAGGGACACCACGTGCGCATCGCAGTAGGCGGGGTCGTCGATGACCGAGTGGAAGTAGACGAAGGGGTTGTGCCGAGTCGCGTACCCGTCGCCCGGGACGGCGACCTGCGTGATGTCGGGAGTGTCGAGCAGCGGGTGCCCGCACGCCGGGCCGTTGGCGGTGGCGGTGGTGCCGTCTCGCTGCGGGATGTTGCCCATGTCCTGGGCGTAGTCCTTGAAGCTGAGCCCGGCACCGGTCAACTGGTTGCCGACCGTCTGGACGCCCGCCGGGTAGACGCAACCCAGCCCGGGCACCTGCCCGTCGGGGTTGGCGGCACCGGTGGCCACGAAGTCGAGGTAGTCGGCGCAGTCGCCCTGGTTCACGGGATTCGGTCCCTGGCCGCTCACCATGGCGGCGTAGTTGTCGTTGCTCACGTGGCCGACGCCGTAGTACTGCTCGAGCAGAGCGCCCTGCGCGGCGAGCTGCTGGTAGTAGGTGGTGGCGAACGTGCTCGCGTAGCTCTCGTTCTCGAGCACGATCACGAAGACATGGGTGACCGGTGTGCTGAGCGCCACCGCGGACACGCCGGGCCCGGCCGCACCGGTAGGGACGAGCGCACCTGCGCCCGTCAGGCCCCCAGCCAGCGCTGCGGCAGCCAGGGCGCTGCGCCCCCAGTGCCGTACCGTGCCCCGCCGCCCAGCCCTGCCTCCGCCCATGGAGTTCTCCTCGCTCGCCGGCCTGCGCCCCGGGCGCAGCACCGCCCGCCACGCGCCGCCGAAGCGTACCGGCGGACCCGACCCCCCCGCCCGTCCGGTCCGGCCGTATCCTCGACGTCGTGATCAGCGACGAGGAGCTCGCCCAGTTGGCGCTGGCCGCCGACCCGCACACGCCGATCGCCCCCGACGCGGTGCCGCTCGAGCTGGCGGCGCCGGGCGCGGACGCGCTTCCCGGCTGGTACATGGCCCCCGTGCGCCGGCACCGGCTCGGCCGCAGCGGTCGTCTCGTCACGCTCGGCCTGGTCGGCTCGTTCCTCGCCATCGAGGCCTTCGGCCTCTGCAGCACCTACGGCCAGCTCCCCTTCCACTGATCGCTGCGGGGAGCGGGCCGGCCGTCACCGTCACTGTCACCCGAAGGTGAAGTCGTAGGTCTGCACCCCGGGTGCCACGTGCAGGAGCAGCGTCCCTCTCCTGAGCGTCGACCCGCTCACGAGCGCGTACAGCCCGGGGACCCCCTGCACGTCGATCGTCGTCGCGGGGCCGCCGTCCACCGATG
>DASRBM010000385.1:0-3161 GCA_035653635.1 Acidimicrobiales bacterium
GACTGGCAATCCCGAACCAACGCCACTGACGTGCTCTTCAGGGTCGGACATCCGTGGCTGGTACCGCCATTGGCTTCGAACAGGCCTCGCAAGAAGGCGGCGTACACGGCTCGGTCGTTGGCGTGGAGCACGGCGTCGGGAATGTGCGCCGTAGACCCCTTGGCGCCGTGTGACTCCGAAGGCGGTTGGTGTGCCAAGCCGCACGCCTCCCACCACAAGGCCAGCCGAACCGAATCGAAGCGGACCTCGTCATAGCCCTTCTTCGGGGTGACTTGCCCGAGGAGCCCGAAAGCCTCCTTGCCCAGCTGCACGATCCGCTCGACGACGTCGAAGTCACCGGCTCTAACACAGAACCGCAGTCCACCGCTCTGCAGTGATCCCTGGCCCATGAAATAGCCGACCAACTCGGCCAGGCCGGGCGTCATCGTCCGCGTCGCCGCGCCGTGGTGCTCGCCCGTCCAGAACGCCTCCGGGAGTGGCGGCAGGGGGACGGACTGCGCCTCGCCGACCAGCTGATCGAGCGCCAGCGGCACCACGTCGCCTTGGGTGAGCTCGGCGAAGCGCTTCCAGCACCACTCGCCGGTGGCGCCGTCCACCACCTTCACCCGGTGCGTCGGCGTCCCCTGGATCCGGTAGCCGAGTGCTGTCGACGCCGTGACAACCGCTTCGGGCCCGTTGACATAGAACTTCGTGGCCCGCCGCGGACCCTCGTCGGTCGTGACCTCGACCGCCATCTCCTGCCACTGCGGGCCCTCGGGGTCGCCAAGCGACCGCAGGCGCACGATGCCCCGCTCCGTCGGCACGAGGGTGCCCCCAACGAGGCACCCGGTGGGCGCCAGCACGCTGGCCTGCGAATTGCGAACGCCGTACTGCTCTCCGACCTCGACAGCGGTGTCCCACGCTTCCTGGGCGGCGCCCAGCAGCTCGGGGGGCACCAGCTCCTCGTCGATCCCCGCCACCTCGTCCCGGTGCATCCGCAGCACGTTGAGCATGGCGTCGCGGTTGTCGGTATAACCCGCGAAGGGCCCCATACGAGCCGCCGTGCGAGCCGAGGTGGCATAGGACTGGCCCGTCAAGAGCGCCGTAATGGCCGACGCCCAGGCGCGCCCCTCCTCGGAGTCGTACGGCAGCCCGAGCGACATCAGAAGCGCCCCGAGGTTGGCGTAGCCGATGCCCAGCTGCCGGAACCGCCGCGAGGTGTCGCCGATGGGCCCGGTTGGATAATCGGCATTGCCGACCAGGATCTCCTGAGCGCTGAAGAGAACCTCGGTGGCGGCCTTGAACCCCTCGACGTCGAAACGGTCGTCTTCTTCGAGGAAGCTCAGCAGATTCAGCGATGCCAGATTGCAGGCCGAATTGTCGAGGTGCATGTACTCGCTGCAGTTGCGAACCACCACCCCGTCGACGACATAGGAGTGGTTGCGCGGTTCGCAGAGGTTGTAGGTGGTCTCGAAGCCGTCGTCAACCCGCTGCACGAGGTGGGCGGTCCCCTCGCTTGGGGAAGAGCCTCGTTCCTCGTCGAAAGCGATCTGCCGAAGGGCGTCGTCCTTCTCTCGGATCGAGCAACCCACGTGCCGTGCGAAGTCAGCGAGGGAACGAGCGTCAATGATGAGCCCGTCGCCGGCCGGCCTGACCGATGACCCGATACCCACGGTCGCGAGGAGCAGCTGCACATGACGCAAACTGGTGCCGCTCCCGGCCATTCCGAGCACGACCGGCTGGTCGCTCTCGGCCCTGACCACCCCATAGGCATCGAACAGGCCTCGTAGAAAGGCGGCGACGATCTCCGGCGGGGCCTGCATGATCGAACGGGGCACCCCGAGGGGGGTGTCGAGGCCCGTTCCGAGGCGACGGGCATACTCCGGTGTCCATTTCTCCGGGAGCGTTGCCGGCGCCTCGCCGGCGGCCCGCAGGCGCGCCACGAGCTCGGGAGCGTCGGCCAGTCCGAGATCGGCACCGACCGGCAGTGCCGCCACGTCGAGGGTCTTGACGGCGTCGTCAGCGGTCAGGTCCTGAGCCTCAACCCATCCCCGGTTGGCCGTGAACAGGCGATGCCCGGGGGTGCAGCGAAGCTCCATCCCGTTGTCGAAGCGCAGTTTGACGATCTCGTTGACGCCGGTGATCATCAGCGCCTCCGGTGTCGTCAACTCGACCCGCTCTGCCGGCGCCTCGGTGTTGGTGGCGTCGTGGGTGTACACCGCGAAGTGCTCGCCCTCGTTGGCCCGAGCGAAGAGTTCCTGGAACGCCACCAGGCCCTTGTCGGTGTGAACCAGGGCGTCGCCCGGGAAGCACGGATTGCTTCCGTTGATCCGTCCCGTAACCGGCGCCGTGTGCCACCGGTTGATGGTGGTATCGAACTGCATCCCCGGATCCGCGCACTCCCAGGCCGCCTTGGAGATCTGGCGGAACAGCGCTCGGGCCTTCATCGTTTGCAGCACCTCGCCGGTGGTCACCGACCTCAGGTGCCAGTCCTCGTCGGCCATGACCGCTTCCATGAACTCGTCGGTGACTCGCACCGAGTTGTTGGCGTTCTGGTACTGGATCGAATGGCTGTCCGCGCCGTCGAGGTCCATGTCGAAGCCGGCGTCTCGCAGCGCCCGGGCCTTTCGCTCCTCGACCGCCTTGCACCAGATGAAGTCCTCGATGTCCGGATGGTCGGCGTTGAGGATGACCATCTTGGCGGCCCGCCGGGTCTTCCCGGCCGACTTGATCGTGCCTGCGGAGGCGTCGGCGCCACGCATGAAGCTCACCGGGCCCGAGGCGATCCCGCCGCCTCGCAGGCCTTCCTTGGACGAGCGGATGCGGGACAGATTGACCCCCGCCCCTGATCCTCCCTTGAAGATCGTCCCTTCCTCGACGTACCAGTTGAGGATGGAACTCATCGAATCATCCACGGACAGGATGAAACAGGCTGAGGCTTGCTGGGGGACCCCCTTGACCCCGATGTTGAACCACACCGGGGAGTTGAAGGCCGCCTTCTGATTGATGATGAGGTGCTTGAGCTCGGCCTGGAACGCCTCCGCCTCGGCCCGGTCCACGAAATAGCCGTCCTTGACCCCCCAGGAGGTGATGGTGTCGACGACCCGGTCGGCCACCTGGCGCAACGACCACTCGCGCTCGTCGGTGCCGAGTGTTCCCCGGAAGTACTTCTGGGCCAGGAT
>DASRBM010000386.1:0-2497 GCA_035653635.1 Acidimicrobiales bacterium
TATGGGGGGTCGAGCGGGATCGGAGGGACGCCGGGCGGCGCGCCCCCAAGTCCTGGGCCGCTCGTCGCATGCACGACTCCCCGTCCGTCACGAGACCCGAGAGCGCCACCATGCCCCGCACCACCGTTCCACCTCTGCGCGCGCCGTCGCGCCGGACCGCACTCCTCGTCTCGAGCCTCGGCGCCCTCCTCTGCGGCTCCACCCTGCTCGGCACTGCCGTCCTCGCCGCGGCGGGCTTCGGCGCGACACCGGCCGCGGCCCAGCCGCAACCGGCCAACGACGGCGGCGGCGACACCACCACCACCACGACCACGAGCTCGACGACGACCACGACGAGCCCCACCACCACGACCACGAGCTCGACGACGACCACGACGAGCTCGACCACGACGACCACCGCCCCGGTCACCGCCACGACCGCGCCGCCGACCGGCGGGGACCACGCCTCACCTGCCGCGACGCCGCTCTCGAGCCACCCGGCCCCGGCCCCTCCGTCGTCGCAGTCGGCGGCCGTCGCCCGGCTGCCGCTCGCCCTGGTGCCCCTGGCAGCCCTGCCGACGCGTGCGTCCGCCGCCACGGGCACACCGGTCCCGGCCCAGCTGGCCGCCACCGGCGGCAGTGGGGTGGAGTCGCCGCCGGCGCCGCTCGTCCTGCGGCTGCTGTCCGACCCCTTCGCCACCCACGGCCCCATGAGCCCGCTCGACCTGGCCCTGATGGCGCTGTTCCTGCTCGTGATCCTGGCGCTCACCGGGATCGCGGGGACCACCTTGTGGTGGATGCTCCACGCCTGGCGGACACCGGACACGCTCGTCGGCACCAGCTTCGCCGGCAAGGCCGCGACCGGGCCGGGCACCGGCGACGGACCGGGCGCCGCACCGGCGCGGGCACCGATGGCAAGGTCGTACTCGCTCATCGTCCCCGCCCGCCATGAGGAGGCGGTGCTCGGGACCACCCTGGAGCGCCTGGCCACCCTCGACCATCCCTCGGTCGAGGTCCTCGCCGTCGTCGGCCACGACGACCCCGGGACCCGCCAGGTGGCCGAGGCGGTGGCCGGCCGGCACCCGGACCGGGTCCGCGTCGTCGTCGACAACAAGTGGCCGAAGAACAAGCCGAAGGCGTTGAACACCGCGCTCGCCGAGTGCCGCGGTGCCGTGACCGGCGTCTTCGACGCCGAGGACGAGGTCCACCCGGACCTCCTCCAGCACGTGGACCGGTGCTTCGACGACACCGACGCCGACGTCGTGCAGGGCGGGGTGCAGCTCATGAACTACGGCACGAGCTGGTGGGCCCTGCACAACGTGCTCGAGTACTACTTCTGGTTCAAGAGCCGGCTCCATTACCACGCCGATCAGCGGTTCATCCCGCTCGGCGGCAACACCGTCTTCGTGAAGACGGATCTCCTGCGCGGTGCCGGCGGATGGGACGAGGACTGTCTGGCCGAGGACTGTGACATCGGCGTGCGGCTCAGCACCCAGGGCGCACTGGTCAGCGTCGCCTACGACCCCGAGCTCGTCACCCGCGAGGAGACGCCCGGCAGTCTGGCCTCGCTGTTCCGTCAGCGGACGCGCTGGAACCAGGGATTCCTCCAGGTGCTGCGCAAGGGGGTGTGGCGCGACCTGCCGACCGTGCGCCAGCGGTGGTTGGCCCGCTTCACCCTGTCGGCGCCCTTCCTGCAGGCCCTCATCGCCGTGCTCATACCGATGTCGATCGCCGCGGTGGTGTTCCTGCGGCTGCCCGTCGGTGTGGCGCTGCTCAGCTTCGTGCCGCTGCTGCCCACCCTGGTCGGGCTCGTCGTCCAGGCCGCGGGCCTGCGCGAGTTCTGCCGCAGCTACGGGTCGAAGGCGCGGATCCGGGACTATGTGCGACTCGCCCTCGGGGCGCCCTTCTACCAGATGGTCCTCGGCGCCGCCGCCGTCCGGGCGGTCGTGCGTGAATGGCGCGGACAGCGCGGTTGGGAGAAGACGGCCCACGTCGGCGCCCACCGCGCCGGGGAGCTGGCGACGAGCGGGGGTGCAGCGTGACGAGTGCTTTCGAGACCACGTGGCGACTGGTCGACGACACGCGCAACAGGACGAGGGGCAGGTGGCACGACCTGACGGACCGCTGCCTCGGGCTCCTCGACCGCTACGGACCGGGGCTGGCCGCAGTTTCGGCCGTGCTGCTCATCTCGGCGTGGGCGCAGGCGTCGAACATGTACGGGGCGCCGCAGCGCCGCGACGACGAGGGCACGTACGTGGCCCAGGCCTGGGCTGTCATGCACTGGCACGTCCTCGCCCACTACACCTTCTGGTACGACCACCCGCCGCTCGGCTGGATCATCATGGCCGGCTGGTTCGCGGTCACCGGCGGTCTACACAGCGCGCCGAGCGCCGTGGACGCCGGTCGGCAGTTCATGTTCTTCGTGCAGGAGCTGAACGCGGCACTGCTGTACCTGCTGGCGCGACGGGTGGGGATGGCGCGCTGGACGTCCGCGCTCGCGGTCGTGGCCTTCTCGGTG
>DASRBM010000387.1:0-4155 GCA_035653635.1 Acidimicrobiales bacterium
CGCCGCCATGATCGTGCTCGACGTGCTCTCGGCCGCCGACGCCCCGCTGTCGGAATTGCTCGCCCCCTACCGCCGGTACGCCGACTCCGGGGAGGTCAACACCGTGGTCGACGACCCCGTCGCCGCCGTCGAGGCCGTGGCCGCCAGGGTCGAGGAACAGGGCACACCGGTGGACCGCACCGACGGGATCACCGTCGACCACGGGGACTGGTGGTTCAACCTGCGGCCGTCGAACACCGAGCCCCTCCTGCGGCTCAACGTCGAGGCCCCCGACGAGGCGTCGTGCCGGCGGCACGTCGAGGAGGTGCTCGACATGGTGGGGGACGTGTCGGCGGCGGCGGGGGAGCGGCGATGACCCTCGACCCCGTGCTCCTGGAGGTCCTGGCCTGTCCCGAGGACAAGGGCCCGCTGCTGTACTTCGCCGACGAGGACCGGCTCTACAACCCCCGGCTGCACCGCAGCTACGAGATCCGCGACGACATCCCGATCATGCTCGTGGACGAGGCGCAGACGGTGGACGAGGCCGAGCACGAACGGCTGATGCAACGGGCGGCGACCGAAGGGGTGGTCAGCACCTTGGGAGGGGAGAGCTCGTGAGCACCGTGCCACCGGAGTCGAGCACGCTCGACAGCCTGGACATGTTCGAGGCCACCGCCGGCCTACCCGAGCAGGTGGCCGCAGCGGTCGGCGCCTCGCACGGGCTCGACGGCCTTCCGGACCGCGCCTACGTCGAGAACGTCGTCGTGCTCGGCATGGGCGGCAGCGGGATCGCCGGCGACGTGATGGTGGCCGTCGCCGGGCAGTTCCTGCCGGTGCCGATCGTGGTGGTGAAGTCCTACGACCTCCCCGACTTCGTGGGACGCGGTTCGCTCGTGTTCGCCATCTCGTTCTCGGGCAACACCGAGGAGACGGTGGAGGCGGCCGGCGAGGCCTTCGACGCCGGGGCGAGCCTCGTCGCGGTGACCACCGGTGGCGAGCTCGGGAGCATGGCCGAGGAATGGGGTGCGCCGGTCGTGCCGGTGCCGACGACCATCCCCCAGCCCCGGGCCGCGCTCGGGGCCATGGCCGTGCCGCCCCTCGTCGTGCTCGAGGACATCGGGCTGTTCCCCGGCGCCAGTCAGTGGGTGGCGCTCGCCGTCGACCAGCTGGCGCGGCGGCGTGACCAGCTCGTGCGGCCCGGCAGCCTGGCCGAGGACATCTCGTCGCGCATCGGCCGGACCATCCCGCTCGTCCACGGCGCCCAGGCGCTCGGGGCGGCCGCCACCCTCCGGTGGAAGGCACAGGTCAACGAGAACGCGAAGAGCCCCGCCTTCGCAGCGGTGTACCCCGAGCTCTGCCACAACGAGATCGCCGGCTGGGGCCAGCACGGCGACGTCACCCGCCAGGTCATGACCCTCGTGAACCTCCGCCACGACGCCGAGCACCCGCAGGTGCTGCGCCGCTTCGCGCTGGTCTCGGAGCTGCTGCGCGAGGTGGTCGCCGACGTCGTCGAGGTGCGGGCCGAAGGCGAGGGCGACCTGGCCCAGCTCTTCGACCTGGTCCTCATCGGCGACTTCGTCTCCCTGCACATGGCGGCCCGCGAGGGCATCGACCCCGGCCCGGTGCCGGTGCTCGAGCAGCTGAAGCAGCGCTTGCAGGAAGCCTGACCAGCCGGCCGTATAGTCCTGTCGACTGGATTGCGAGGGAGAACGATGGCTGATCGAACGTCGCCTGCCTACAAGGTGGCGGACATCTCGTTGGCGGACTTCGGACGGCGGGAGATCCGCCTGGCCGAGGAGGAGATGCCGGGGCTGATGGCCCTGCGGGCCGAGCTCGGCGACCGGAAGCCGCTGCGCGGGGCCCGCATCTCGGGCTCCATCCACATGACCGTGCAGACGGCCGTGCTCATCGAGACCCTGCAGGAGCTCGGTGCCGAGGTCCGTTGGGCGTCGTGCAACATCTTCTCGACACAGGACCACGCCGCCGCCGCCATCGCCGCGGCCGGCGTCCCGGTGTTCGCCTGGAAGGGCGAGTCGATCGAGGAGTACTGGTGGTGCACCGAGCAGATCCTGCGGTGGCCCGACGGCAAGGGCCCGAACATGATCCTCGACGACGGTGGTGACGCAACGCTCCTCGTGCACTTCGGAGCAGACTGCGAGGAGGCCGGGTCGGTGCCCGAGCTCGGCTCCGACGCGTCCCCGGACGAGCTGGCGCTGTTCGAGCTCGTGCGCCGCTCCATGTCGGCGGGAGAGACCTTCTGGTCCGACACGGCGAAGGCGATCCTCGGCGTGACCGAGGAGACGACCACCGGCGTGCACCGGCTGTACCAGCGCGAGCGTGAGGGGACCCTGCGATTCCCCGCCATCTCGGTGAACGACTCGGTGACGAAGTCGAAGTTCGACAACGTCTACGGCATCCGGCATTCGCTGATCGACGGCATCAACCGTGCCACCGACGTGATGATCGGCGGAAAGCTGGCCGTGGTCTGCGGATACGGCGACGTCGGCAAGGGCTGCGCCCAGTCGCTGCGTGGCCAGGGCGCCCGTGTCGTCGTGACCGAGATCGACCCGATCTGCGCCCTGCAGGCCGCCATGGAGGGCTTCGAGGTCACCACGTTGGAGCGGGTCGTCGACAAGGCGGACATCTTCGTGACCGCCACCGGCAACCGCGACGTCATCAGCGCCGGGCACATGCAGATGATGAAGCACAACGCGGTTGTGGCCAACATCGGGCACTTCGACAACGAGATCGACATGGCCGGCCTCGGGCGGATGTCCGACGTCCGCCGCATCGAGATCAAGCCGCAGGTCGACGAGTGGGTGTTCCCCGACGGCCACTCCGTCATCGTCCTCGCCGAAGGCCGCCTCGTGAACCTCGGGTGCGCGACCGGGCACCCGAGCTTCGTCATGTCGACGAGCTTCACCAACCAGGTGCTCGCCCAGGTCGAGCTGTTCACGAAGAACGCCGGGTACCCCCTCGGCGTCCATCGCCTGCCCCGGGAGCTCGACGAGCGGGTCGCGCGCCTGCATCTCGAC
Organism: Acidimicrobiales bacterium; assembly: GCA_035653635.1. GTDB lineage: Bacteria > Actinomycetota > Acidimicrobiia > Acidimicrobiales > UBA8190 > DASRBM01. The sequence continues at coordinate 3,015 of DASRBM010000387.1, forward strand.
AAGCTCGGGGTGGTGCTGACCACGCTCAGCGAGGAGCAGGCCGACTACATCGGCGTGTCGCCGAAGGGGCCGTTCAAGAGCGACAGCTACCGCTACTGATCCGGGATCGACCGGCCACCGATCCGGTGATCGGCCACCGGCGACCCGGCCAGGGCGTCGTCGCCCGTCGCCCTTCCCGCCAGGGCGTTCTGTCCGGCATCGGGGCCCGGCTCGGGCCGGGGACCGGGACATTCGTCCCCTGGTCTAACCGCCCACACGGGCGTAGCATTTGTTCGTGGGCCGTGTCCGGGTCTGTGGTTGCAAGTCGAAGCCAGTCGCAGGCGAAACGACCCACGTAAGGCAACTCGTGGTTGCTGAGCATGGTGCGGCTTAGGAGTAAGCCCTGCCCGTCGAGGTGCCGAGTCGCGGCGCCGGGCGGAGAAGGAGCCAAGCCGGTCCTCTCGTCGTGTCGTGAGGAGGGTGTGCACGCACATCGTCCGCCGCCGACGGACCGCCAATTCCTCTGCAGGCGAATGTGGGGCCAAAGACCAGGTCAGCCGGACACGGTCCACGTGCATCGTTCGAGGAGCCCGCTGGGGGGGAGTCAGCGCCTCGCCATCGGCTGAAGGAGGTGCTGCCGTGGAGGTCGACGTCCGCGGTCGCAAGTCGTCGGTGCCCGACGTCGTCCGGGTGCAGGCCCAGGCGAAGGTGGCCCGCGTGGGCCGGCTCTCGCCGGTGCTGCAACGGGCCGAGGTCCGTCTGGCCGAGGATCCCGAGGCGCCCGGTGGCGGCGGCCACGTGTGCGAGGTGGTCGCCGAGGGGCACGGTCACGTGATCCGGGCCCGGGCCCGCTCCCGTGACCTCCTCGTGGCCGTCGACCTGGCCGTGGCCAAGCTCGCCCACCAGGCAGAACGCCTCAAGGGCAAGCTGGTGGGCCGCTCGCATCCCCGTCGATCGAGGACCCTGTCCAAGGCCTGATGGCGGTCGGCCGGCCACCGGCCGGCGGTAAGCTCGTTCCCCCATGAGCGTCTTCACGCGCGTCCTGCGCGCCGGCGAAGGAAAGAAGGTCCGTCGGCTCGCCGAGCTCGTGCCCCTGGTCAACGACCTCGAGCCCGACATGGAGGCGATCTCGGACGAGGAGCTGGCCCACCAGACCGTCCGG
>DASRBM010000388.1:0-8342 GCA_035653635.1 Acidimicrobiales bacterium
CGACGAACGAGAAGGACAGCGCGCCGATGCCCTTCGTGGCGGCCAGGTGGATGGTGTCACGGCGCGAGCACGCCACCCACAGCGGCGGGTGCGGACGCTGCATGGGCTTCGGCACCAGGTTGCGCGGCGGCATAGACACGAACTCGCCCTCGTGGCCGGCGAAGGGCTCCTCGACGAACAGGCGGGTGACGACGTCGAGCGCCTCCTCCCACTGCGCCCGCTTGGTGGCACGGGCCACACCGAAGCCGCCCAGCTCGATCTCCGAGCTCGACTCCCCCGTGCCGAACTCGACGCGCCCGTCGGAGACGAGGTCGAGGGTGGCGATGCGTTCCGCCACCCGGGCCGGATGGTTGAAACCGACCGGCAGCTGCACGATGCCGTGCCCGAGGCGGATGCGGCTCGTGCGCTGGCTGGCGGCGGCCAGGAAGACCTCGGGCGCCGAGGAGTGCGAGTACTCCTCGAGGAAGTGGTGCTCCACCTCCCACACACAGTCGAAGCCGAGCCGGTCGGCCAGCTCGACCTGCTCGAGGGCGTCGCGCAGGAGCTTGCGCTCGGCCCCGTCCTCCCACGGGCGCGGCAGCTGGTGCTCGTAGAAGATCCCGAAGCGCACCGCGTCCGCCCGGCGGGGTCGGTCAGTCGTCCTCGACGGTGAGCATGCCGTCGACGAGGTGCTCCACGAGCGCCCGGTCACGCGGCGTCAGCCGCCGTAGCTTGGCCTCGAGGGTCAGGGGCTCCTCACCCGCGTCGCGGCCGTTCAGCGCCTGCAGCGTCAGGCGGCGCACGGAGGGACTCGGTCGTCCGATGCGGGCCAGGACCTCGTCGACCGGCACTTCGAGCACGCCCGCCACCCGTTCGAGCACGTCCTGGCTCGGGTTGGGCAGGAGCCGGATTCCGCCGATGGCCTCCTTGCGCCCGGTCTCGAGGTCGCGCCACAGGCCCTCGGGAACCTGGGCTCGCTTGGCTGCGTCGCGCCGGCGCAGGCCCTTCTGCTCCCGCTGCTCGGCCAGCCACTTGCCGAACTCGGCCCACTGTCGCGACTCGTCCACGCTCCCAGCGTGCCGGTTCCCGGAGCCGCCGTCCACCCGTCGCGCGCTCAGGTGCGCAGTCCGTAGGCGGGGCGCTTGGCCGGCTCGAGGTCGCGCCGGGCCGGGTTGGCCTGGTCGCGGGCCGACAGCACCGGGTCGGTGATGCCCCAGTCGGCGGCGATGTCGGGGTCGTCCCAGGCGACCCCGAGCTCGTCGGCAGGGTTGTAGTAGCCGTCGACCAGGTACCACAGCAGCACGTCGGTCAGGCTGGCGAACCCGTGCGCCACCCCCGGCGGGATGAACAACCCGCGGTCCTCGTCACCGTCGAGGTCGAGGCTCAACGTGGCCCCCTCGGTGGGCGAGCCGGCGCGCAGGTCGTGGAGCACGACGCGGGCCCGGCCCCGCAGCACGTACCAGTAGTCCGCCTGGTGCAGGTGGTAGTGCAGGCCCACGACGGCCCCGGCCTGCTTCTCCGAGCGGTTGCCCTGGATCATCTCGCGGCCGAGGGGGAACCAGGAGCGCCGGTACGTCTCGATGAAGCGTCCCCGGGCGTCGCCGTGGACGTCGGGCTCCACCACGAGGACGTCGGCGATCACCGGCGAGGGGATGAGGTTCGGCACGGGCGGTCAGGCTAGACGCAGCGTGGTCAGGGCTCGAACCGCCCGAAGCCGCCGCGGTAGTAGACGAGCGGCCGCCCCGGGTTGACGCCCATCTCCTGCACCGCGCCGATCACGAGCTCGTGGTCCCCGGCGTCGTGCGCCTGCACGAACGCGCACTCGACCCAGGCGAGCACGTCGTCGAGCAGCGGCGCCCCGTTGCCCGCGGGGTGCCAGCCCACGCCGGCGAACTTGTCGCCCCCGGACACGGCGAAGGTCCGGCACAGCGCCTCCTGCGTGTCGCTCATGATGTTCACGCAGAAGGCCCGGGCGTCGGCGATGCGCGGCCAGCTGGTGGAGTTCTTGCCCGGCGCGAGGGCGACGAGCGGCGGGTCGAGCGACAGCGACGTGAAGGCCTGGCACGTGAAGCCGACGGGCTCGCCGTCGGCCATGGCCGTCACGATGGTCACCCCCGTCGGGAAGTGGCCGAGCACCTCGCGGAAGCGGGCTTCGTCGAACGAGGTGGCACCCTCGCTGCGCAGGTCCGACGTCTCAGCCACCACCCGGGTCCTCCGATCGTGCGCCGGCCCGGCTGGGCTCAGCGCGCCGTGATCTCGACGGACCATCCTTCCGCGGCGGCGTCCACGGCGTCGAGACGGCCGGCTTCGGTGCCGGCCCGGGCCGACTCCACCAAGGCGTCGAGGACGTCGTCGGTGTGCAGCGGGTCGTGGTGGAACAGCACCAACCGGCGGGCGCCGGCTTCGGCGGCGACGTGCACGGCATAGGGGATCGTCGAGTGCCCCCAGGTGGCCTTCGGGAGGAACTCCTCCTCGGTGTACTGCGCGTCGTGGACCACGAGATCGGCGCCGTCGCACAGCTCGAGCACGGCGTCGGCCACGAAGGACCGGTTCTCGGGCATCTGGTGGTCGCTCACGAAGGCGAAGGAGCATCCCTCGGCGTCGACCCGGAAGCCGAGGGTGGTGCCGACGTGGGGCACCTGCCGCACGGTGACCTTGGCCGACCCCACCGCCACCACGTCGTCGAGTGACTCGTGGAAGCGGAAGTCGCCGTGGAGGTCCTCCACCTTCACCGGGAAGAACGGCGGCACGACGACCCGGTCGACGATACGGCCGAGCTCGTCGTCGTCCTGAGGGGGTCCGTACACGTCCATGCTCCCGCCGAGCCGGAGCAGCGGGCGGCAGAACGGGAGCCCGATGATGTGGTCCCAGTGGAGATGGGTCAGGAAGGCGGTGAGCTCGAGCGGCACCCCCGTGCCGTAACGGGCCTCGAGCTCCTCCCCCATCGGCCGCAGGCCGGTCCCCAGGTCGAACACGATGGGCGGCTCGCCGGCCGCCTCCACGGTGACGCACGACGTGTTGCCGCCGTACCGCACGTACTGCGGACCCGAGCACGGGCAGGATCCCCGGACGCCGTGGAACGTGACTCGCAGCGGAGCTCCCCCTCCCCATGCCTGCAGGCGCCGGCCGCCTCACCCCGACCACCGCCCGGCCCCGCAGGTGCCTGTGCGGCCGACACTACTCTTCCGCCATGTCCTCCCCCAGTGCGACGTCCCCCGCATCGGCGTCGTCGGCCCAGGTCGGCGGGTTGCGCTCGGTCGCCGCCAACGGCGTCGACTTCGCCCTGCTCGAGGCGGGACCGGCCGACGGGCCCCTCGCGCTGTGCCTGCACGGGTTCCCCGACACGGCCCACACCTACCGGCACCTGCTGCCAGCGCTCGCCGGGGCCGGGTACCACGCCGTGGCCCCCTTCAGCCGCGGCTACGCACCGACGTCGCTGGCGACCGACGGCGCGTACCAGCTCGGCGCGTTGGTCGCCGACGCGGGTGCGCTCCACGACCTGCTCGGCGGCGACGGCGACGCGGTGCTCGTCGGCCACGACTGGGGCGCCATGACCGCCTACGCGGCCGCCGCCCACCGGCCCGACGCCTGGCGCAGGGTCGTGGCCATGGCCGTGCCGCCGGCCCAGGCGAGCGCCCAGACGCTGTTCACCTACGAACAGCTGCGGCGCAGCTTCTACATCTTCCTCTTCCAGACGCCGCTCGCCGACCTCGTGCTGCAGATGCCCGACGTCGCGTTCCTCGAGCGCCTGTGGGGCGACTGGTCGCCGGGCTACGACGCGACCGAGGACGTCGCACACGTACAGGCGTCGCTCGCCGATCCCGCCCACCTGATGGCCGCGGTCGGCTACTACCGGGCCATGTTCGACGCCACGCTCCACCTCGACACGTACGCCGAGGCTCAGGCGGCGGCGGCGACGCCGCCGCCGCAACCGCTTCTGTACCTGCACGGCGAGGACGACGGCTGCTTCGGACTCGACCCCGCCACCGACGTGCTCGGTCAGCTCGCCCCGGGCTCGCGCTACGAGCGCATCGCCGGGGCCGGGCACTTCCTCCATCTGGAGCATCCCGGCCGCGTGGGCGACATGATCCTCGAGTTCCTGCGCGCCTGAGGCCGCCTCACGGCAGCGTGAGCACGCCGCCATGGCGCCGCACGAGTCCCTCGCGCACGAGATCGGTGGCGACGCGTCGGGCCCGCGCCGGGTCCTCGGACCAGCCGCACGCCTCGGCCACACTGCGCTCGGGCACCGGCGCCCGGCGCAGCGCCTGGAGCAGACGGCCGCGGCCCTGGCGGTCGGAGCCCTCGAAACGGCTCTGGCGGACCGGCCGCCGGGCCGGGTCGGGATCGGGCCGCCCGGCGGCGGCCCAGGCACAGGCCCGGCCGAGGGGGCACCCGCCGCAGCGCGGGGCACGGGCCGTGCACCACAGGGCGCCGATCTCGACCATGGCCTGGTTCCACGCCCATCCCCTCCCGGCCGGCACGAGCTCGTCGGCGAGCGCCTGCACGGCGCGCGGCGCGAGCGGACGGCCGGCCACCGCCCGGGCGAGCACCCGCCCGGCGTTCACGTCGACGACGGCGGTGTCGTCCCCGAAGGCGAAGGCGGCCACCGCCCGCGCCGTGTACGGCCCCACACCGGGGAGGGCGAGCAGGTCGTCGAGGGCCCGGGGCACCGCACCTCCGTGGCGCTCGACGACGGCCCGGGCCGCGCCGTGGAGCATGGCGGCCCGGCGGTTGTACCCGAGCCCGCTCCACGCCTGCAGCACCTCGCCCAAGGGCGCCCCGGCGCACGACGCCGGCGTGGGGAACCGCTCCAGGAAGGCGCGGTACGGCACCAGGACGCGCGCCACCTGGGTCTGCTGGAGCATGAGCTCGCTCACGAGGACGGCCCACGGGTCGCGCGTGGCGCGCCAGGGGAGGTCGCGCAGCGCGACCCCGAGCACGGCGCGCCGCAGACGGGCCCGGTCCGCCTTCGCGACGGTTGCCGAGACGGTCAGTCCCAGACGTCCTCGCCGTAGGGCCGCTGCCGGGCCGGAGCGAAGTCGCGCTTCCACACCATGAGCTTTCGCCGGAAGTAGCAGACCTCGTCGCCGTGCTGGTTGAAGCCCTTCGTCTCGACGGTGACGACGCCGCGGTCGTTCTTCGACGTGGACTCGACCTTGTCGAGGACCCGCGTCTCGGCGTAGATGGTGTCCCCGTGGAACGTGGGCTTGCGGTGCAGCAGCGACTCCACCTCGAGGTTGGCGATGCAGGAACCGCTCACGTCGGGGACGCTCATGCCGAGGACGAGCGAGTACACGAGGTTCCCCACCACCACGTTGCGGCCCTGCACCGTCTCGTGCTCGGCGAACCACGCGTTGGTGTGCAGCGGATGGTGGTTCATCGTGATCATGCAGAAGAGGTGGTCGTCGTACTCCGTGACCGTCTTGCCCGGCCAGTGGCGATAGATGTCGCCGGGCTCGAAGTCCTCGTAGTAGCGACCGAACGGCCGGTCGTAGGTGGTCATGCGACGGGTGTAGTCGCGCCCGGCGTGCGTCGTCCAGCGTGGAGGGCCTGCGGGATCGTCACTGGGCCGGGAGCGCCCGGGTGGTGAAGCCCAGCGCCCAGTCCTCGTTCGCCTCGCCGTCGATGGTGAGGCGCCAGGTGTAGCGGTTGCCCGGCGGCAACGGCAGCGGGCCGAGGTTGACGGCGAGCGCCACGTCGATCGGCGTCCCCTCGGGCACCGTCTGCGGGCGCGTGACGTTGAACTCGCCGCGCACCTCCACGGGTTGGCGGCCGTCGGGCGTGTCGATCATGACGGGCCGGCCGTCGGCGTCCTCGAGGTAGAGCTCCCAGTGGTGCCCCTGGTCCGCCTCGTGCCATCCCACGTCGATCTTGAGGGCGATGGCCGACGGCATGGGATCGGGCCCGGTGAGCGACCAGCCCGCCCCGAGCACGAAGAGCTTCCCGTCGGCCACCTGGGCGGCGTCGCACAGCAGCATGGTGACCTTCACGTTCGGGACCCTACAGCCCTCGACGCGCCGCGCCCGCACGGTGCGTCGACGCACCGGCGGTAGTTTCAGGCCGTGCCCCACGCCCTGCGCGACGACGTCTACCGGCGGCCGCTCGCCACCGCGCTCGAACGGCTCGGCGTCGGCCCCGGCTGGCGCTGCGTCGACGTGGGGGCGGGGGCCGGGGACGTGTCGGTCGCCCTGGCCGAGATCGTGGGCCGCGAGGGGCGCATCTACGCGGTGGACAGCGACCCCCGCGCCCGGGACGAGGCCGCCGCCGCGGCAGCCGCTTTCAGCCAGGTGATCGCCATCACCCAGGCGGCCGAGGAGCTGGTGCTGCCCGAGCCGGTCGATCTCGCCTTCTGCCGTTTCCTGCTCCTGCACGTGCACGACCCGGCCGTGGTGCTGCGGCGCATGCGCGCCGCCGTGCGCCCGGGTGGGTTCCTCGTGGCGCAGGAGCCGATCACCTCGGCCGGACGGATCGACGGCGAGCCGCTGTCGATGCCCGGGGCGCGTCACCCCGACGTGGGTGCGGTCCTCCCGGCCCTCGTGCGCGGCGCCGGCCTCGCCATCGTCGACGCCTGGGCAGAGGCGCCGGCCGGTGCCGGTCCCGGACCGGTCGCCGACTACCTGGCCTCGCTCACGGGCGTGGACCCGGGCGACGATCCGGTGGTCCTGCCGCCGCTCGTCACCGTGGTCGGCACGCTGGCGGACTGATCGGCCACGCGCCCGTCGGGCGCGGGACGATGGGCGCAGCACGGCGGGCGGGCCTGCCCCCGCCGACGCCTGGGTAAGTTGGTCCGCCGTGACGCAGCCCTCCGACCCCGCACTTCCCGCGCCCTCGCTCGACGACGCGGCTGTCGCCGTCCGCATCGCCGCCGAGGTGGTGCAGGGCGCGGTCCGCTCCCTGGCGGCCGCCGGTGACCTCGACGACCGCCAGGTCGTCGCCTACGACGTGGCCCACGCCGCCGCCGCCGTGCGCACAGCCGAGGCCGCGCTCGAGTACGGCGCCCGGGGGGCCGACGAGGCCCGCATCGCCTGCGCCTTCGTGGCCGACGCTCTGAGCGAGCTGGCCGGCCGGGTGGCCGGCCGCGAGGAGCTGTGGGGCACCACCACCGGCTGGATGGCCCCGGCTGCCGCCTTCGTCGCCGCCCACCGCCGTCCCGACGTGCTGGCCGCGCTGGCCGGCACCGAGGGACCGCGCCACCTCGACCCCGACTTCGAGCTCGTGCGCGAGACCTTCCACCGCTTCGCCGAGGAACAGCTGCGCCCCCGGGCCGAGCATATCCACCGCACGAACGCCGACATCCCCGAGGAGATCATCGGCGGCCTCGCCGAGATGGGGGCGCTCGGCCTCTCCATCCCCGAGGAGTACGGGGGCTTCGCCTCGGGCGGCGAGAGCGACTACCTCGGTATGGTCGTCGCCACCGAGGAGCTGTCGTGGGGGTCGCTCGGCGCCGGCGGATCGCTCATCACCCGCCCGGAGATCCTGAGCCGGGCGCTCGTGGCCGGCGGCACCGAGGAACAGAAGCAGCGCTGGCTCCCGGCGCTCGCCTCGGGCGAGATCATGAACGCGGTGGCGGTGACCGAGCCCGACTTCGGCTCCGACGTGGCCAACGTCGTCACCGCCGCCACCCGCACCGACGGAGGGTGGCTCGTCAACGGGGTGAAGACCTGGTGCACGTTCGCGGCACGCGCCGACGTACTCATGCTCCTCGCCCGCACCGATCCCGACCGCAGCAAGGCGCACCGCGGCCTGACGCTGTTCGTCGTCGAGAAGGAGCGCGGCGACGGGCACGGGTTCGTGCTCGAGCAGGATCCGGCGGCCACCGGCCGCAGCGGGCCGGCGGGGCGCATGGAGGGGCGTCCGATCGACACGCTCGGCTACCGGGGCATGCACTCCTACGAGATCGCCTTCGAGAACTGGTTCGTGCCCGACGCCAACGTCGTCGGCGGTGAGGAGGGCATCGGCCGCGGCTTCTACCTGCAGATGGCCGGCTTCGAGAACGGCCGGCTGCAGACGGCGGCGCGGGCGCTCGGCGTGATGCAGGCGGCATACGAGGCGGCCCGCGACTACGCCGCCCAGCGGGTCGTGTTCGGCCACCCCATCGCCGACTACCAGCTCACCAAGGTGAAGCTCGCCCGCATGGCCGTGCTCATCCAGGCCACCCGACAGTTCTCCTTCGAGGTGGCCCGTCTCATGGCCAAGGGCGAGGGGACGCTCGAGGCGTCGATGCTGAAGGCCTACGTGTGTCGGGCCGCCGAGTGGGTGACGCGCGAGGCCCTGCAGATCCACGGCGGCATGGGCTACGCGGAGGAGTTCCCCGTGAGCCGCTACTTCGTCGACGCCCGCGTGCTGTCGATCTTCGAAGGCGC
>DASRBM010000389.1:0-7729 GCA_035653635.1 Acidimicrobiales bacterium
CTTTTCGGCGGCCGCGGGGTGCAGCAGCTCGAGCAGGCGCTGCCTTCGTACGTGGCCGCCCGGCGCTGGTACGCGGGGAAGGCCGGGCGCATCAAGTCGGTGGACGTGCTCGACGCCGTGGCCGTGCCGGCGGTCGACCCCGGCGCCACCAGCGGGGCCGATCCGGTGGCGTACCTGCTGCTCCTCGCCGTCGACACGGCCGACGGGCAGACGGCGACGTACACGCTGCCCATCGCCTACGCCGAAGGGCAGGTCGCCGAAGAGCTCGTGCGGTGGCATCCCGAGGCGGTCGTGGCCGACCTGCGCGCCGGCAACACGGCCGAGTCGGCGTCGGGCGTGCTCTACGACGCCGTGTGGGACCCGTCCTTCGCCCGCTCACTGGTCGAGATCGTGGCCCGTCGCCGGCATCTGCCGGGCCGGCGGGGCCGGCTGCAGGGATCCCCGGCCCCGACCATGCGCCGCCTCGTCGCCCGCCTCGCCGACGACGCCGAGCCCACGCCCATGTCGGCCGAGCAGAGCAATTCCTCGATCGCCTTCGACAGCCAGCTCATCGTGAAGCTCCTGCGCCGGGTGGAGCCCGGCGTGCATCCCGGCATCGAGATGAGCCGCTTCCTCGCCGAGCGGGCCCGCTTCACCCACACCCCGCTCGTGGGTGGCTCGCTCGAGTACCGGCCGGCGGGCAACGAGCAGCAGTTGTCGCTCGTGTCGGTGGAGGAGTACGTGCCCAACGAGGGTGACGGTTTCAGCTTCGTGGTCGACCTCCTCACCCACGGTCTGGAGGAGCTCCTCGCCGGCAGCGCGGCAGGCGCGGAGCCGCCCCGCGAGGTCGCCGAGCGGGTGGCGGACCTGGCCGACGAGTGGGTCGACGTCACCCCCGAGCGCCTCGGCGAGCAGTGCTTCGGCCTGGTGGGGCCCCACCTCGACTGGGCCGTGCACCTCGGACGGCGCACGGCCGAGATGCACGGCGCGCTCGCCTCCGAGAAGGACGACCCCGACTTCGCCCCCGAACCCCTCACCGCCATCGACCGTCAGGCCATGGCGCACGGCGCCCGGGCACTGGCCAAGCGGTCGTTCCGACAGGCGCGCCCGTTCGCCCGCCAGATCCCCGAAGTGGCCGAGCTGCTGGCACGCGACGGCGAGGTGCTCGACCAGATGCGCCGTCTGGCGAGCGTGCCGGTGCGCGTCGACCGCATCCGGGTGCACGGCGACTACCACCTGGGGCAGGTGCTTTGGACGGGGAAGGACTTCGTGATCGTCGACTTCGAGGGCGAGCCCAACCGGTCGCTCGGCCAGCGCCGGCTGAAGCGGCCCGCGCTCGTCGACGTGGCCGGCATGATCCGTTCGTTCCACTACGCCGCCCGCTCGGCCGCCCTGCAGGTGCAGCGCGGGCTCGGCCCCGGGCGCGACCTGTCGGGCATGGACCCCTGGCTCGGGCTCTGGTTCCGGGGGGTGACGGGCACCTTCCTCCACGCCTATCTGGAGGAGGCGGCCGGCGCGCCGTTCCTCCCCGGTGAGCGCGACGCGCTCGCCGCCCAGCTCGACTTCCTGCTGCTCGAGAAAGCCGCCTACGAGCTCGGCTACGAGGCCGGCAGCCGGCCCGATTGGATCGCCATCCCCGCCCAGGGGCTGCTCGACCTGCTGGAGCGCACGGCGTGAGCCGTCTGACGCCCCAGGCCCGGGTGGAGCGCCGGGCGCTTCGGAGCCTCGCCCGCCACCGCGGCGTGCTGCCCAGCTACCAGGGCACCGACGGGCGCCGCTACAGCGCCGACGACGACGTGCTCACGGCCGTGCTCGCCGCCATGGGCGTGCCGGTGACGGGACCGGCCGACGCGGCCGAGGCCCTGCGCGCCGAGCTGGCGGCTGCCGCCCGCCAGGTGATCGAACCGGTGACCGTCCACCGCGGCGGTGCGGTGACGACGACCGTGTCGGTGGACGCGGCCGTCGATCCCGACGACATCTGGTTGTCGCTGCGGCGCGAGGACGGGAGCACCGAGCGCCGCCGGCTGCCGGCGGCCGGCGCCCGGGTGGTGGCCGGCTCCGAGGAGGACGGATCGCTGCGCCGGCGCCATCGCGTGCGGTTCTCCAACGGCGAGCTGCCCCCGGGCTACCACCACCTCTGTGTCGAAGGCCCGGGTTGGGAGGAGGAGGCGCTGCTCATCTCGGCCCCGGCCCGGCTCGAGCAGGCCCGCCGCACGTGGGGCATCACCGTGCCGCTCTACGCCCTGCGCACGCGCGGCGACTGGGGCGTCGGCTCGTACCGCGACCTCGCGTCGCTCGCCGAATGGGTGGAGGAGTGCGGCGGGGGACTGGCCGGGACCCTCCCGGTGTGCGCGTCCTTCCTCGACGCGCCGGGCTCGGACCCGAGCCCGTACCGCCCGGCGAGCCGGTTGGCCCTCAACGAGCTGTACGTCGACGTCGAGACCGCTCCCGAGCTCGCCCTCGCGCCCGACGCCCAGGCCCAGGTGGCGTCGCGGGCGCTGCGCGACCAGCTGCACCGTCTGCGCCGCTCCACCGTTGCGCATCCCGGCGCCACACTGGCGCTCAAGATGCGGGTGCTCGAGTCCATGGCCCGGGCCCTGCTGGCCCGGGACCCGGACCGCTGGCCCCGCCGGGCGGCGTTCGACGCGTTCGTGGCGTCGCGCCCCGAGCTCGTGGCCTATGCCCGCTTCCGCGCCGGCCGGGCCCGCTTCGGCTCCTCGTGGCGCGCGTGGCCGACCCGGCCCCGCGACCCGGCCGGCACCTGTGCGCGCACCGGCGGACCGGCGGTGCTGGGCGAGCTGGCCGACGATCCGGTCGCGCTCACCCACCTCTACGCCCAGTGGGTGGCCGACGAGCAGCTCGCGGCAGCGGGGCGGGGACGGGGCACGTCGGGAGGCCTCTATCTCGACCTGCCGGTCGGCGTGCATCCCGACAGCTTCGACACGTGGTGGGAGCCCACCGCCTTCGTCGAGGGGGTGTCCGGGGGCGCCCCGCCCGACGACTTCTTCGCGGCCGGCCAGAGCTGGGCCTTCCCCCCGCTGCACCCCCAGGGCATCCGGGCCCAGGGATACCGCCACGTGATCGCCGTGCTGCGTCAGGCACTGCGCCACGCGACGGCGCTGCGGGTCGACCACGTCATGGGGCTGCACCGCCTGTACTGGGTGCCCGACGGCGTCGACGCCCGTCACGGGGTCTATGTCCGCTACCACGACGACGAGCTGCACGCCGTCCTCGTGCTCGAGGCGCACCGGGCCGGGGCCGTCGTCGTGGGCGAGGACCTCGGTACCGTGCCCGCCGGCGTGGACCGGGCGCTCGCCCGCGACCGCGTCCTGTCGTCGTTCGTCTTCCAGTTCGAGTCGACGGTCGAGGAGCCCCTGCCGCCGGTGCCGAGGCGCGCGCTCGCCACCTTCGGCTCGCACGACCTGCCGCCGTTCGCCGCGTACTGGCGGGGGCTCGACATCGGCGACCGGCGAAGGCGCGACCTCGTCGATCCCGCGCAGGCGGAAGGCGAACGGGCGGCCCGGGCCCGGTGGCGCACCGCCCTGCTCGGGGCCCTCCCCGGACCGGGCCTGTCCGTGCTCCCGCGCGACGGCGCCGCGGCCGAGGAGCGACGTGCCCTCGCGGGCTGCCTGCAGCACATGGCCGCCAGCCACGCCGAGCTGCTCCTCGTGGACCTCGAGGACCTCTTCCTGGAGGTCGAGCCCCAGAACCGCCCCGGCACCGGGCCGGAGGCGGGCAACTTCCGCCGGCGCGCGGCCCGCACCTTGGAGGACGCCCGCGACGACCCCGAGCTCGCCGTGTGGCTGCGCGAGATCGACGCCCGGCGCCAGCGCGACCTGCCCCTGGCCGCCGTCGACGGCGGCGCCGACCGACCACCCACGACCCGTTCCGGAGGCGCACGATGAGCCGCACCACCGCCACCACCAGGACCCGTCGTCCCTTCTCCCTGCTCAGTGACGACGATCTCTACCTCTTCAACGAGGGCACCCACCGCGCCCTCGCCGGGAAGCTCGGTGCCCACCCGCAACGCGGCGGCACCTACTTCGCGGTGTGGGCCCCGAGCGCCCGCTCGGTCACCGTCATGGGCGACTTCAACGGCTGGGACGGCGAAGCGGCACCGCTCGCGCCCCGGGGATCGTCGGGGATCTGGGAGGGCGTCGTCGCCGGCGCCGAAGCCGGGCACGTCTACAAGTACGTCGTCACCGCGCCCGACGGCCGCCGGCTCGAGAAGGCCGACCCCTTCGCGGCACGGGCCGAGGAGCCCCCGCGCACGGGATCGGTGATCTGGCCCCTCGACTACGAATGGCACGACGCCGACTGGATGGCCAAGCGCGGCGAGCGCATCGCCATGGACGCGCCGGTGTCGGTGTACGAAGTGCACCTCGGCTCATGGCGCCGCGATCCTGCCCAGCCGGACCGGCTGCTGAGCTACGGGGAGATCGCTCCGGTGCTGGCCCAGTACGTGGCCGAGGCCGGCTTCACCCACGTGGAGCTCATGCCGATCATGGAGCACCCGTTCTACGGCTCGTGGGGCTACCAGACGACCGGATACTTCGCCCCGTCGAGCCGCTACGGGAGCCCCCAGGAGTTCATGGCACTCGTCGACCTGCTGCATCAGGCCGGCATCGGGGTGATCCTCGACTGGGTGCCGTCGCACTTCCCCTCCGACGCCTTCGCCCTGGCCGAGTTCGACGGGACGCACCTGTACGAGCACGCCGACCCGCGCCTCGGTGTGCACCCGGACTGGAACAGCCTGGTGTTCAACTACAGCCGACACGAGGTGCGGAGCTTCCTGCTCTCGTCGGCCGAGCACTGGCTGTCCACGTACCATGCCGACGGACTGCGGGTGGACGCGGTCGCGTCCATGCTCTACCGCGACTACTCACGCCGGGCAGGGGAGTGGATCCCCAACGAGTTCGGGGGCCGGGAGAATATCGAGGCGATCGAGTTCCTGCGGGCCATGAACATCGGCCTCTACGCCGATCACCCCGACATCCACATCATCGCCGAGGAGTCCACCGCGTGGCCCGGCGTCTCCCGCCCCACCGACGTGGGCGGCCTCGGCTTCGGTTACAAGTGGGACATGGGGTGGATGCACGACACGCTCGAGTACTTCGACCAGGACCCCGTCTACCGGCGTTGGCACCATGACCGCATCACCTTCCGGGCCGTCTACGCGTTCACCGAGAACTTCATGCTCCCCCTGTCGCATGACGAGGTCGTCCACGGCAAGGGCGCGCTCCTGGCGAAGATGCCCGGTGACGACTGGCAGAAGTTCGCCAATCTCCGCCTGTTGCTCGCCTACCAGTTCACGACGCCGGGGAAGAAGCTGCTCTTCATGGGGGGCGAGTTCGGCCAGTGGCACGAATGGGACCACGACCGCTCCCTCGACTGGCACCTGCTCGACTCCCCGTCCCACGCGGGACTGCTGCAGCTCGTGCGCGACCTGAACGGCCTCTACCGCGACGTGCCGGCCATGCACGAGCTCGACGTCGATCCCGCCGGGTTCGAGTGGGTGCTGTCCGACGATGCCGAGAGCGGGGTGCTCTGCTTCCTCCGCAAGGCCCGCCACGGCGCCCCAGCTCTGGTGGTGTGCAACCTGACGCCGGTGCCGCGCGAGAACGTGCTCCTCGGCGTGCCCGAGCCCGGGTTCTGGCGCGAGGTGCTCAACACCGACGCCGAGGTCTACGGCGGCAGCGGGATCGGCAACCTCGGCGGGGTGGAGACCCAGCCGGTGCCCTGGCGGGGCCGGCCCCGCACGCTGAACGTCACCGCGCCCCCGCTCGGGTGCGCGGTCTTCGTCCACCAGCTCGAGGGCATGGCCCGCCCCGAGCGACGGCTCCTCGGATGACCGCCACAGCGCCGGCGACGGGCGTGATGGACGGAGACTGATGCGCGTCTGGCCCGGATCTCCCCATCCCCTCGGCGCCACCTGGGACGGCGAGGGGGTCAACTTCGCCCTCTTCTCCGAGCACGCCTCGGGGGTGGAGCTGTGCCTGTTCGACGACCCCCAGGACCCGAAGCCCTCGGCCACGGTGACCATGCCCCTCGCCACCGACCGGGTGTGGCACGCGTATCTCCCCGACGCCCGGCCGGGGACCCTCTACGGCTACCGGGTGGACGGGCCGTACGCCCCCGAGCAGGGTCACCGCTTCAATCCGGCCAAGCTGCTCCTCGACCCCTACGCCAAGGCCATCACCGGCCAGATCCCGCTCGTGGACGAGGTCTTCGGCTACCGGGTCGGGGACCCGCGCCTCGACCTGAGCCGCGACGAGCGCGACTCGGCGCCGCACATGCCCAAGTGCATCGTCATCGACCCCGCCTTCACCTGGGGCGACGACCGGCCCCCGCGTACGGCGTGGAACCACACGGTGATCTACGAGTGCCACGTCCGGGGGAGCACCATCCTCCATCCCGGCGTCCCCGAGCACCTGCGCGGCACCTTCCTCGGCCTCGCCTCGGACCCCGTGCTCGACCACCTGGTGTCGCTCGGCGTCACCGCGGTGGAGCTCATGCCCGTGCACCAGTTCGTGTCCGAGCGCTCGCTCGTGGAGAAGGGGCTGCGCAACTACTGGGGCTACAACTCGATCGGCTTCTTCGCCCCCCATGTGGGCTACGCCACCGGCTGGCTCGGCCGCCAGGTGTCGGAGTTCAAGTCGATGGTGAAGACCCTGCACCGGGCCGGCCTCGAGGTGATCCTCGACGTCGTCTACAACCACACCGGCGAGGGGAGCCAGCTCGGGCCGACGCTGTCGCTGCGCGGCATCGACAACGCCGTCTACTACCGGCTCAGTCCGGAGGACCCGCGGTACCACGTCGACTTCACCGGCACGGGCAACAGCTTGAACATCGTCCACCCCCGCACCATGGCGCTCATCATGGACAGCCTGCGGTACTGGGTGACCGACATGCACGTGGACGGGTTCCGCTTCGACCTGGCGCCCGTGCTCATCCGGGGCATCGAGAACGAGCGCAGCGCCTTCTTCGAGATCATCCAGCAGGACCCCGTGCTGTCGCAGGTGAAGCTGATCGCCGAGCCCTGGGACGTGGGACCGGACGGTTACCAGCTGGGACGGTTCCCACCCGGATGGGCCGAGTGGAACGGCGCCTTCCGCGACTGCGTGCGCCGGTTCTGGCGCGGGGACCCCGGCCAGGTGCCCGAGCTCGCCTCGCGGCTCACGGGGTCGAGCGACATCTACGCCCCGAGCGGACGACGCACCTACGGGAGCGTCAACTTCGTCACCTGCCACGACGGGTTCACCCTGAGCGACCTCGTCGGTTTCGACCACAAGCACAACGAGGCCAACGGTGAGGACAATCAGGACGGCACGGAGGCGAACTTCAGCCGGAACTGGGGCGCCGAGGGGGCGACCGACTCGCTGCGCATCGAGCGCATGCGTGAACGGATGAAGCGCAACTTCCTGGCCACGCTCTTCTTCTCCCAGGGTGTGCGCATGCTGCTGGGCGGCGACGAGTTCGGCCGCTCCCAGCAGGGCAACAACAACGCCTACTGCCAGGACAACCGCATCAGCTGGTTCGATTGGGACCTCGACGACGCCGCCCACTCCCTCCTCGACTTCACGAAAGAGCTCGTGGAGATCGTGAAGGGCAACCCCGTCCTGCGCCGTCGCGACTTCTTCACCGGCGAGCCCATGACGCCCGGTGGCCTGCGCGACGTGACCTGGGTGCGCCCCGACGGCGCCGAGATGCGCGATGAGGACTGGGCCGATCGCGAGAACCGGACGCTCGG
>DASRBM010000390.1:0-8354 GCA_035653635.1 Acidimicrobiales bacterium
CACTGCAAGGAGCCTTACGAAGCCACCGAGGCCGAGATCCTGGCCGCCGGGTGGGACCCGGCCGAGGTGTACGGATACGCCGAGCACCCGGTGCTGCACCGCGCCATCGGCTGCCAGGCATGTTCCAAGACGGGTTACCGAGGCCGAAAGGCGCTCCTCGAGCTTCTCGTCGTGAGCGAGGAAGTCGAGCGCCTGATCATCGAGGGAGGGACGGCCGATGAGATCCACCGCTGTGCGGTCGAACAGGGCATGGTGACGCTTCGCCAGCGTGGCCTGCGCAAGGCGCTCGAGGGCGAGACGACCCTCGAGGAAGTGCTGCGGGTGGTCGCATGAGTCCGTCCGTGCGCACCAGGGCCGAGTCGGCGCGGCGACTGGCCAAGGCGCTCGTCTCCGGCGGCTATGCCGACGAGCAGACCGTCAACGCCCTCGTGGACGAGGCCTCCACCATGGGGCTGTCGTTCTCCGGGCTCCTCATCTCGCGCGGCGCCGCCACCGCGGACGTCGTCCTCGGGGTGCAGTCGCAGCTGACCCAGCTGCCGGTCGTGGACCTGCACGCCCACCGTCCCGCGGCGTACGCCCTGCAGGTGGCGCCGGTGAGCGTCGCCCGCGAGTTCGGCGCCGTCGGATTCGAACTCCAAGGCGAGCAGCTGGTCATGGCGTTCACCGACCCGCCCGACCCCGACGACCTGCGGACGCTGTCGGCCCTCGTCGGCCACCCCATCATTCCGGTGCTGGCCGACCCCCGTGCCGTCGAGAAGCTGTGGTCGGCCATGGCCGCGCCCGAGGCGCAGGCCCCGCCGCCGCCACCCGCCGGTGGGATGGAGGCCTCGCTGCCGCCGCCGCCGGAGATGGGCGAAGGAGCTGCCCCCGCCTCGGGCGAGCCGGCACCCTTCGTCGTCCCGCCGACGTCGGACCTTCCCGGCGACGTCGTCGTGAAGGGACGGGGCGAGCACGAGGTGCCGATGCACCTCGACGACCTGCTGCGCTACGCGGTGAGCGTCGGGGCCTCGGACCTCCACCTGACGTCCAACATGCCGGCCTGCATCCGCTTGAACGGCGCCATCCGGCCCATCGAGGGATGCCCCAAGCTCGGCAACGACGACATCCGGAGCATGCTCTTCGGGGTCCTGCCCCAGGCGCAGCGGGAGCGGTTCGAGTCGGAGAAGGAGCTCGACACGTCGCACTCGGTGCCCGGCGTCGGCCGCTTCCGTCTGAACGTCTTCCAGCAGCGGGGCACGGTCGCCGGCGTCCTTCGGGCCATCCCGCACGAGATCCCGGCATTCGAGTCGCTCGGGGTCCCCGAGTCGGTGCGCACCTTCACCGAGCTGCGCCGCGGCCTCGTGCTCGTGACCGGGCCGACCGGATCGGGCAAGTCGACCACGCTCGCCTCGCTCGTCGACATCATCAACCGCACGAAGCCGCTCCACATCATCACGATCGAGGACCCGATCGAGTTCCTGCACAACCACAAGCGCTCGGTGGTGAACCAGCGCGAGATCGGGCAGGACACGTTCTCGTTCTCCGAGGCGCTGCGCCGGGTCCTGCGCGAGGACCCCGACGTCATCCTCGTGGGTGAGATGCGCGACCTCGAGACCGTGTCGATGGCCCTCACCGCGGCCGAAACCGGTCACCTCGTGTTCGCCACCCTGCACACCCAGGACGCGCCGCAGACCATCGACCGGATCGTCGACGTGTTCCCCACGAACCAGCAGGAGCAGGTGCGGACGATGCTCGCTGCTGCCCTGGAGGGCGTCGTCACCCAGCAGTTGATCCCGAACATCGACGGGACGGGCCGGGTGGCGGCCTGTGAGGTCATGGTGTGCACGTCGGCCATCCGCAACCTCATCCGCAGCAACAAGACCCACCAGATCTACTCGCTGATGCAGACCGGTGGGCAGTACGGGATGCACACGATGGACCAGGCGCTGGCCAAGCTCGTGCACGACGGCCGCATCTCCGAGGCCGTGGCCTTCGACCGAAGCCGCAACGAAGACGACCTCCGAAACCACCTGATCTCGTAGGGACCGGGAACCGCAGATGGCACTCACGTTCGACTACAAGGTCCGCGACCGCGGCGGCAACCTGGTGCAGGGCTCGCTCGAGGGCGACAGCCTGAGCCTGGTCGTCGGGAAGCTGCGCGAGATGGGCTACCTGCCCATCTCGGTGACGCCGAAGTCCAAGGTCGACGTCCACAAGGAGATCAACATCCCGGGGCTGTCGAACCGGGTGAAGCTCACCGAAGTGGCCGTCGCCACCCGGCAGCTCGCCACCATGGTCGACTCCGGTCTGTCGGTGGTGCGAGCGCTGTCGATCCTCGCCGGCCAGGTGGAGAACAAGGAGCTGGCCCGCGTCCTGGGCGAGGTCAAGATCGATGTGGAGCGCGGCTCGTCGCTGTCGGGGGCCTGCGCCAAGCACCCGAAGGTGTTCAGCAGGCTCTTCGTCACCATGGTGCAGGCCGGCGAAGCCGGAGGCACGCTCGACAAGGTCCTCATGGACCTGGCCGCCACCATGGAGAAGCAGGCCATCCTGATCCGGACCGTGCGCTCGGCCATGACCTATCCGGCCGTGGTCATGAGCGTGATGGTCGTGATCTTCCTGGCACTGCTCATCTTCATCGTGCCGACGTTCAAGAAGCTGTTCAGCCAGCTGCACGCAACGCTGCCGGCGCCGACGCTTCTCATCATCCACATCTCGGGGATCATCCTGAGCCCGTGGATTTTCCTCGTGATCGCGACGATCATCGGTGGCGTCTTCGCCTTCCGGCACTGGATCAAAACCGAAGACGGGCGGGCGAAGTGGGATGCGCTCAAGCTCCGACCGCCCGTGTTCGGGCCGCTCATCCACAAGGTCGCCCTGGCCCGTTTCTCGGCCACGTTCGCCTCGCTCGTGCAGTCCGGTGTGCCGATCCTCGAGTCGCTCGACATCGTCTCCGACACCGCCGGCAACAAGGTGGTCGCGGACGTCCTGCAGAAAGCCAAGCAGGGGGTGCGAGAGGGCCGCTCCCTGGCCGACTCGCTCCGGGGCAACGAGGAGATCATGCCGTCGCTCGTCACCCAGATGATCGAGGTGGGCGAGCAGACCGGTGCCCTCGACTCGATGCTCGCCAAGGTGGCGCAGTTCTACGACGGCGAGGTCGAGCAGACCGTCAACAACCTGACCTCCATGCTGGAGCCGGTCCTGACCGTGGTCATGGGTGCCGGCGTCGGTGTGATGGTCATCAGCATGTACCTCCCGATGTTCTCCTACATCAAGCACATCCCGCAGAGCTGAGGATCTCATGAGCACCACCATGGCGACCGCCCAGAAGCACGGCCGGTCACTGCTGAAGAAGTCCAAGCCGGCGGCCGCCTCGAGCGCACCGGCAGCCAAGTCGGCCGGCAGACGCCTGCACCACACGCGTCAGCTCGTGGGCATCGACGTAGGTTCGAGCGCGGTGCGAGCGGCTGAGGTCGAGCTCGGCAGCGGCGCGCCGGTGCTCGTCGCCTTCAGCCAGGTCGGCCTGCCCCCGGGCACCATCGTCGACGGCGAGGTGCGTGACGTGACGGCGGTGACCGACGCCGTCCGTCGGCTTTGGCAGAACGCAAAGTTCTCGACGAGGTCGGTCGTCGTCGGCATCGCGGGCCTTCGGGCCATCACCCGCGAGCTCGACCTGCCGTGGGTGCCCGACAACGAAGTGGACAGCGCGGTGCGCTTCCAGTCGGAAGAGGTCATCCCCTTCGCCCCCGATCAGACGCTGCTGTCGGCCCAGGTGCTCGCCGATGTCACCACGGCCGAGGGCACCAAGTCGCGCCGGGTCCTGGTCGCCGCCGCCCACCGGGAGCTGATCGACGGCGTGGTCGGCGCGGTGGAGCAGGCCGGGCTCGAGGTCGAAGGTGTCGACCTCGTCTCCTCGGCCCTGGTGCGGGCGCTCGTGGACCCGCGCACTGTCACCGACCAGCCCGAGGCCATCGTCAGCATCGGCGCCGGCCTCACCGTCGTCGTCGTCCACCAGGCCGGCCGGCCGCTGTTCGTCCGTACGGTCGGCATCGGAGGTCAAGCCGGCACCGCAGCCGTCAGCCAGGCACTCGATATCCCCCTGCCGGACGCCGAGGCGCTGAAGCGACGGGCGGACGATGCCAACCCGCAGGCATATGCAACGCTGCAGGCGATCCGCCCGGTGGTCGACGACATCGTGGGAGAGATCCGCAACTCGATCCAGTACTTCTCTTCGCTGCCGGGTAACGGCGCCGTCAGCCGCGTCCTCGTGACTGGCGGCGGCTCCCTGTTGTACGGGCTGCTCCCCGCGCTGCAGGCCCAGATCGGCGTGCCGGTCGTGCCGGTCTCCCCGCTCGAGCGGCTGAACACCGCCGATCTCCAGATCGACGAGGCTCAGGCAGCGATGCTCGCGCCGGTGCTCGCCACCTCCATCGGGCTCGGGCTTCCCGAGCCCAACCCGGGAGTCCGCAAGTTCAACCTGGTGCCTCCGGAGATTCTGCGCCGCGCCTTTGAGCGACGCGTCACGAGGTACTCGTGGACCGGCGGCGCCTTGCTCGCCGCCGCGGTGGTGATCTTCGCCGTCTGGCGAGTCCTGGCCGTCCACTCGGCCGAGAACGACGTGCACAACCTCCAGGCCAGCGTCACGACGCTCAAGGCAGAGATCCCCACCTTCAGCAGCGTCGTACGCGCCGTCGATGAGTTGCACACCGCGCGCGGTGAAGTGACGCGCCTGGCCGGCAACGCCGTCGACTGGGCTGCGGTCATCGCCCAGATCGACAAGGTGGTCCCGCCTGGGCTCGGCGTCACGGCCTTCAATGGCCAGACCGTCGGAGCCGGCGCCGGGACCACACCCGCGGGAGCATCGTCACCCCCGCCGGCATCAGCGGCGCCACCCGGCGCCACGCTGACGGGGGGCATCGGCACCATGACGCTGTCGGTCGGGGGGAGCTATCCGAACACGGCGCACTTCTCGCCCGTTGCGGAGTGGATCGACGCCATTTCCGGTGCGCCTTTGTTCTCTCCGCCGAGCGTCAGTTCGGTAGCCAACATACCGACGGGTGGCAATACGACGGTGACGTTCCAGTCGACGATTTCGATCACGTCGGCTGGGAGCCTGGCCAAGAACGGGAGCTTCTGATGGAGTTGCTGACTCGCTTCCGCACGTCGTTCCTCATCGTGGGCGGCGTCCTCGTCTTCGCCATCGCCGTGTACATGGCCGTGATCTCGCCCCAGAGCCACAAGTTGACGTCGCTCAAGGCGCAGGAGACGCAGCTCCAGGCCCAACAGACAGGCCTCCAAGCGCAGATCGCGCAGCTCCGCCGGGATCGGGCCGATATGGCCAGCACCTGTGCCCAGCTGAGCAAGGCGCTCACCGAGATCCCAGGCACACCCAACGTCGACAGCTTCCTGCAAGAGGTCACCGCCCTGGCCGTCGCCAGTGGCGATCCCAACACACCGACGTTCAGTTACACCTCAGCGGCGGCAGCCGGAGGGGTGACGCCGATCTCGATCACCATGACGCTGTCGGGAAGCTACGGGCAGATGTCGGCCTTCCTGAAGGGCCTCGACTCCTTCCCGCGGCTGTTCACGGTCAACAGCATCTCCGTGACCGGCGGTCCCATCGCAGCCCCAGGGGGCGCCATCAACCCGGCCACAGCCGGTTACAACCTGACCTTGGCCGGCAGCGTCTATTACAGCTTGGGCCAGAAAAACGTCTGCGACGCGGCCACCACTCCGGGTAGCACGACCCACGGTTGATTTCCGCGCGACCGGGCGTGCTCGGCCACGGACAGCGCCCAAGTTGGGCGGATGTTGGCCTGTTTTCCCTGGTAGAGGCCTAAAGCACTTTCGAGCCGGTGCCGATGGCTACTTCGATGCTCAAGGCTCATTCAAGGAGGAAGTCGATGTTCAAGTCTCTGCTCGCACGCGCCCATGAGGCTCGTGCTCACGAGCTCGAGGGCGGCGAGGGCAGTCTTGAAGGAGGCTTCACCCTCATCGAGCTCATGGTCGTTCTGCTCATCATCGCCATTCTGCTGGCGATCGCCATCCCGACCTTCCTCGGGGTGAGCGGCTCGGCCAAGGACCGCTCCGCGCAGTCGAGTGCGACGAACGCCATGACGAACGCCATCGCGTATTACCAGAACGCGCAGACCTTCGACGCCACGTCAACGAGCACCACGACGTCGCAGGGGACCGTGGCAACGAGCACCAGCACGGGCTACGCCCTTGCTGCAGCTGAGCCCGCTCTGGCCTGGACCAACGGCACCTGCACCACTTCGGCGAACCCGCCGTGCGTCAGCGAGTTGCCGGTCGACGCCGCCTCGTCGAACGATGGTCAGGGATTCATCGTCGCCGTCCTGTCTTCGAGCGGTACGTGCTGGTACGAGCTGAATCTCCAAACCAATCCCCTTGCCTACGCCGCTGGCAATGCCGACTACGCCGCCACCACTGGCGCCTTCGCAGGCCAGACGGCGACGCCGACGGGAGCCACCACGGCCGGGACGTTCTACGCCAAGGAGAGCACGGGCACCATCACCTGCTCGGCGGCACACGCCCAGGGCTTCACAAAGTGGTACACCAGCTTCGCAGCGACAGTTTCCGAGTAACAGCAAGCCGGCTCGCCTGACTGGCGAGATGGAGAGTAGGACAGGGCCCCCGCTGCGGCGGGGGCCCTGTTCGCGTTCGGGATCGCGACGCCCCCACCCGGTCCCGAACCGCCCCTGCCCGGGCCCGGCGCCCTCGCTGTGCCAGCATCTCGGCGACGAGGGAGGCCGGGCCATGCAGGCATGCATCATGCGAAACGGGGAGCTGGTGGTCGACGAGGTGCCCGACCCCGTGCCCACCGAAGGCCAGGTCCGGGTGCGCAACCTGGCCTGCGGGATCTGCGGGTCCGATCTCCACTTCCTGAAGCACGGCACCAAGATGGTCGAGGCCTCCGACGACCTGCTCCCGTCCATGGGGGCGATGGCCGACATCGCCGTGCCCACCATCGACCTGTCGAAGGACATCGTGATGGGCCACGAGTTCTGCAGCGAGATCGTGGAGCTCGGTCCCGACACGACCGGTCCGGCACCCGGCACACGGGTCGTGTCGATGCCGGCCCTCGTGTCGGCCACCGGCATCCACCAGCTGGCGTACAACAACACCTATCCGGCCGGCTACGCCGAGCAGATGCTGCTCTCGGCGCCTCTCGTGCTGCCGGTGCCGGATCACGTGCCCACCGATCACGCCGCGCTCACCGAGCCCCTCGCGGTTGGCCTGCACGCGGTGGCCAAGTCGGGCGTCACGAAGGCGGATGCGGCGGTGGTGTCGGGCTGCGGGCCAGTCGGCCTCGCCGTCATCGCCGGCCTCAAGCTCGCCGGCGTGGAGGTCATCGTCGCCTCCGACTTCTCGCCCGCCCGTCGGGCGCTCGCCGCCCAGCTCGGCGCCACCGAAGTGGTCGATCCCGCCACCGAGCCCCTCGTGGACGCCTGGCGACGGGTGGACGGCCGCCACAGCCTCGTCGCCTTCGAGGCGGTGGGCGTGCCTGGCCGCCTGCGCGCCCTCATGCTCGAGGTGCCCCCGGCCACGCGCCTGTGCGTCGTCGGGGTGTGCATGGAGCCCGACACGGTGCTTCCCTTCCACGGGATCGCCAAGGAGCTCAACCTGCAGTTCGTCCTCGCCTACTCGCCGGCGGAATTCGCCGAAGCCCTGCAGGTCATCGCCGAGGGCAAGGTGGACGTGTCGCCCATGATCACCGGCACCGTCGACCTGGCGGGGACGCCGGGGGCCTTCGACGCGCTCGCCAATCCGGACGCCCACGTCAAGATCCTGGTGGAGCCGGCCAGACGGTGAGCGCCGGCCCCCCGGAGCGCTCCCGGCCGGACACGTTCCGGGCCCGGTTCCGGCGCGCCTGGCCCTGGATCAAGTACGCCCTCGGCATCGGTCTCGCCGCCCTCGCCCTGTGGGCCCTCACCGGCCGTCGGGGCGAGCTGAGCGGCGCCTCGACCGCGCTGGCGCACCTGCAGTGGGGCTGGGTCCTGTTCGCGGTTGCGTCGGAGCTGGCCTCCTTCGTCGCCTTCGGCCTCATGCAGCAGCGCCTGCTGGCCGCCGGCGACGTGCGCACGACCGTGCGCCAGGTCACGGCCATCACCCTCGCCTCGACCGCCATCGCCAACTCGATCCCGGCCGGCCCGGTGGTGTCGTCGGTCTTCGCCTTCCGCCAGTACCGCCGGCGCGGCGCCGACGAGGCCCTCGCGGGCTGGACCATCGCGGCGGTGTTCGTCGCCGCCTCCGTGAGTCTCGCCGTGGTCGCCGCCGGCGGCCTGGCCATCGCCGGGGCGGAGGGGGCGGGGCTCGACCTCGTGGGCGTGACCGTCGGGGTGCTGGTGGCCGCGCTG
>DASRBM010000391.1:0-2354 GCA_035653635.1 Acidimicrobiales bacterium
CGCCAGCCATAGGCACGCGAACATCGGCACCGAGAGACACAGGCGCTTCCAGCGCATGCCCGCCGGCCTTGAAGAGGCGGGGGCGGCAATGCGCCTTGCAGTACCCCTCCCGTGGGGGCGTCAACCGCCGATGCCCGGAGAATTTCGGCCGAAATTCGCCGAATTTCGAAGCGGGCCGGCCCGCCGCCGATCGTCCTGTGGTCGCCCTGCCGCGCTGGGCGAGCTTCGGTCGCTCAGGGCGCCGGCCGGCCGGTCAGACCGATCTCCTCGACGCCGCGGGGCAGGCGGGCCGGATCCCAGCCGAGCTCCGACACCGCGCAGGCCATGGCGAAGCGGTCGGTCATGCCCGCTACGTAGGCGACCGCGGCGCGCACCGCGTCGTCACCGCCGCCGATGCCGCCGGCCTCGCGTACGTCGGGGATGCGGTTCGGATGATCGGCGAAGTGATCCACCAGCGCGCGCAACACGGCGACGACCGACACCGCCTGCGCGACCGATGCGGGACGCAGATAGACGAGTTCGTAGTTGCACCGACGGAACGCGGCGAGCGCTTCTGCCGTCTCCTCGTCCATGCCGACCACACCCGTGCGCGCCATGGTGTCGACCATGGCGCCGACGAACGTGCCGAGCTGGTCGGACCGTCGTGTCCCGCACCGCGCGCGCACGAGCGGTGGAAGCTGATCGGCGCTCACGATGCCGGCCGACACCGCGTCCTCCCAGTCGTGGCACACGTACGCGATGCGGTCCGCCCAGCTGACCACCTCGCCCTCCGCCGTCGACGGCGCCGGGCGCGACCACGAATGGTTGCGGATGCCGTCGAGCGTCTCGTGGCACAGGTTGAGCTCGCGCAGCGACACGTCGGCCCCCCACACGGCATGGTCGAACCCGTCGGGGAGGAAGATGCCGAGCGCGTCCTCACTGGCATGGCCACCGGGGCCGTGCCCGCAGTCGTGGCCCAGGGCGATGGCCTCGGTGAGGGCGACGTTGAGGCGGGCGGCCCGGGCGATGCTCGTCGCCACCTGGGCGACCTCGAGGGCGTGGGTGAGCCGGGTGCGCTGGTGGTCGGCCGGGAAGATGAAGACCTGGGTCTTCCCCGCCAGGCGGCGGAAGGCGCTCGAGTGCAGGATCCGGTCGCGGTCGCGTTCGAAGCAGGTGCGCAGGGGGTCGGGCTCCTCGGGCATCACCCGCCGGCCCCCGCCCTCGGCCCTGGTGGCGCCGGGCGCCAGATCGGCCCGCTCCTGCTCTTCGCGGGCCTGGCGGCCCCGGGGGCCGGAAGGCCCGGGCACGGTGCGCGCCGTGGAGTCGGCGTGGGCCCGGCGGATGTCGCCGCCCCCGTGGCCGGCCATGGTGGCGGCCCAGCGCCGGCCCCGGTCGGTGGGCGGGTCGATGCCGGTGGGCTGGCCGAGCTGCATGGAACCTCCGCGCTGCATGGAGCGTGTGCTGTGTGGAACCTCGAAGGGGGCCTCGCTGCCAGTGTGCCCCACGGCTGTATCGTCGGGGTGGGCCGCCCACCCGGCGTGCCGGACCGCCGGGCCGCCGCCCCGGCTCGACCGTATGAGGCCAGAGGATCGAAGGAGCCAGTCCGGTGGACGTGCGTATCGGGATCGTCCAGAGCATCAAGGAGCTCGAGGTGGAGCTGGGCGACGACGCCGAGCGTGACTCCGTGATCGCCGCGATCGAGGAGTCGCTCAGCAAGGCGGAGGGCGTGCTCTGGCTGACCGATCGCCGGGGCCGGCGCGTGGCGGTGCCGGTGGCCAAGGTCGCCTACGTGGAGGTCGGGGCGCCGGCATCGGACCGCCGGGTCGGCTTCGGCGCTCCCTGAGCACCCAGCCGGCAGGGCCCGTGGCCGATCGGCCGCCGATGGTCGGTCTGCTCGACCGTCGCCTCGTCTTCGTGACGGGCAAGGGCGGGGTCGGCAAGACCACCGTCGCCTGCGCGCTCGCCCTCTTCGCCGCCGAGCACGGCCGCCGCACCCTGCTGTGCGAGGTCGACGCCAAAGGCGACGTGTCGGCCTACCTCGAGACCGGCCCCACCGCCTTCGCCGAGCGCGAGGTGCTGCCGTCGCTGTTCGCCATGTCGATGGACACCGAGGCGTCGCTGCGGGAGTACCTGAAGCTCAACCTCCGCATCCCGGTGGTGGGCCGGATCGGGCCGCTCGCCCGGGCCTTCGACTTCGTGGCCACCGCCGCCCCCGGCGTCCGCGAGATCCTCACCGTCGGCAAGCTCTGCTACGAGGTCCGTGAGCGCCACTACGACCTCGTCGTCGTGGACGCGCCCGCCACCGGGCACATCGTCGGCCAGCTGGC
Organism: Acidimicrobiales bacterium; assembly: GCA_035653635.1. Taxonomy (GTDB): domain Bacteria; phylum Actinomycetota; class Acidimicrobiia; order Acidimicrobiales; family UBA8190; genus DASRBM01. Next base: position 2,307 of record DASRBM010000391.1, read on the forward strand.
CGCGCCCCAGGCCATCAACGAGCTCGTCAAGGTGGGGCTCATCCGCTC
>DASRBM010000392.1:0-2835 GCA_035653635.1 Acidimicrobiales bacterium
GGTCGTACACGCAGCCCACGATCACGGACAACGGCGACGGCACCTACACGGCCGTGATCGCCGTACCGCCGCCGGATCCGACCAAAGGGAGCGCTCCCTACGCCGTGGACTTCACCGCGTCAATCCCTGCGCCTCAGATGAGCTCGCCCGTGCAGGTACAGCTCACGAACCCGGTACCGAGGATCGTCGGCCCTCTGCACACGAGTTCTCCTTCTGGATCCACCCCGGCACAGATCCTCGACGCCAACGGCCGCCAGGTGATCCTCGAGGGTATGAATGCTCTCGATACGCAATTTCCGTACAACAACGACGGCAGCGAGCCCCTCACGCCGGTGATGGTGGGAAACCTCTACAACTGGGGCTACAACTTCGTGCGGCTCGAGCTCTCGAGCGACCTGTTGCTCCAGCAGTGCCCGCAGAGCGGCTCGTCGTTCGCGAATCCGTACTACGACGCTTCATACGTCGACAAAATCAAAGATCAGGTGAACCTGATTACCTCTTACGGCATGTACATCCTGCTTGACATGCACATGGTGGAGGGAAACTGCCAGACACTCGGGTCCGAAGCCGGAGGGACCGGTGCCGATGTGCTGCCCAGTCAGCAAGAGGCTGATGCCTTCTGGCAGCGGATCGCTGCCGAGTTCAATGGCAACCCCCTTGTCGGGTTTGAGCCCTACAACGAACCACACGTGTGCGAAGGCACGCTCTATCTGACCTCCTCGTACTCATCGCCGTGCAGCGCCGGCACGGCATCCGCCCAGGCATATGTGCAGGGTGGGACAGTGAGCACCGGCGCGACGACGAGCTATGCCGCCGCGGGGATGGCCGAGATGTACAACGACATCCGCGCCCAGTCAACGAGCAACCTCGTTTTCCTCGACGCGAATGGCTATGCCTCGTATCCGGAGTCGTTCCATTACATGGCGCAAGAGGGAATGCCGTCGCTGAGCCAGACGGTCTACGTGTTCCACTACTACCACTGTCAGGCGAGCTCAACGAACGGGACAGCGAATTGCGACACAACCACGCCTGAGTACTGCGCGAGCGTGCAAGCGCTGACCACCAAGAACATCGATCCCGTTTCGGGCTCACTTTGGCCAGCCCCCGTGGTCGTCGATGAATTCGGTTGGCCGGAAGGTGAGACGACCTATGAGACCGGACCCACGAGCACCTTCACCGTGGCGGGCAACGGGCTCTACATCAACAACGTCATTGCCGAGATGCAGCAAGCCGGCGTGGGCTGGGCCCTCTTCGCCTATGGATCGTTCGGACCCAACCCCTGGCAGGGCCCCTATGACACGATCCTCACGCCCAACTTTCCTGCCGGGCACGAGTATTGGACGCCGAGTGCCGACGGGCAGGCTGCAATCAATGGGATACAGGCCCAGGCCCAAGGCCAGCACCTGAACTGCACGAATCCGCCGGCCGGCGACGGCTAGCCCGGAGAGGCCGCCTCGACCGGCCGGCGCTCCAACCGGGAACGCGGTCCCTGCCGGACAGAAGCGGAGGAGGTGGGATTCGAACCCACGGTGGCCTTGCGACCACAACGGTTTTCGAGACCGTCCGATTCGTCCGCTCTCGCACTCCTCCGGACCTTGCGAGGCTAGCCGCTCGCCGCACGCCTCCCGGAGAAGAACTCCTGCAAGAGTGCGGCCGCCTCGTCCTGGCGCAGCCCCGGCTCCACCGGCAACTCGTGGTTGAGCCGGGGGTCGGCGCACAATTGATAGAGCGTCCCGCAGGCGCCCGCCTTGGGGTCGGTCGCCCCGAACACGAGCCGGCCGACGCGGGCGGCGACGAGGGCCCCGGCGCACATCGGACAGGGCTCGAGCGTCACCACCACCGTGGCGTTCGACAACCGCCACGTCCCGAGGGCGGCAGCCGCGTCCCGTAGCGCCAGCACCTCCGCATGGGCGGTCGGGTCGCCCCGCAGCTCCCGCTCGTTGTGGCGGGCCGCCACCACTCGGCCGTCCACCACGACCACCGCCCCCACCGGGACGTCCCCGTGCTGGGCCGCGGTGGCAGCCTCGGCCAGGGCAATGCCCATGGCGGCGTGGTCGTCCTCGACCCGGAAGGACCCCGGGGATGCGGCCTCGGTCACGGCCCGCCACGCTAGGGGAGCCGGCCGGCACGGCGGGCCGACTCCGGCTGCAGCGCCCACAGTCGCTACATTGCTGCGGCGATGTCGTCGACCTTGTGGAAGATCGGACGGGCGGTGGTGGCGGTGGCGGCCGCCGTCGTCGTCTTCCTCGCCCTCATCCCCCAGACGAGCATCGACCGCACCCTGCTCGGCGGGCTCGTCGTGGCCCATACGGCCGACCGCGAGGTGCCGAAGACGGCGTCGCTCAACCAGACCCTGCCGGGTTCGCACAGCACCTTCGCCCCGACGAAGAACGCAGCCAAGCGGCTTCCCGACGAGACCGGCCTGGTCGCCCGGGAGTGGTACGTGACCTCGAGCGCGCCACCCGAAGCCGGGATCGTGGGCCAGCTGCTCCCCGACCCGGCCACCGCCGTCACCGTCTACGGCGCGGGTCTCGCCGAGCTGTCGAAGCCGCCGCAGCTGAACGGCGAGACGGCCGGGGCCGGCGCGTACTTCGCCTTGCCCGGCGTCCCGACCGGCAAGGGCTACGCCTTCCCTCTCACCGACAGCACGTCCTCGTCCGGGAACCCGGTGGGCTTCGCCTACCAGACCCTCTACCGCGTGGGCCGTGTGGTGGTGAGCGAGCTCATCGTGTCGACCTCGCCCATCGTCGACGCCTCACCCGCCGTCCTCGACGCCCAGGCGGGCCACGGGCTTCTCGTCCAGCGCGAGCCGGGCTTCTCGCTCGTGCGCCATCG
>DASRBM010000393.1:0-9194 GCA_035653635.1 Acidimicrobiales bacterium
AAGGACCCGCTCCTGGTCGACGACCTGGTGGCCAACCAGACCCTCACCTCCACCCTGGCCCGGTTCATCGAGGCGGCCGTGGTGGGCAGGCTCAACATCATCGTCTCCGGCGGCACCGACGCCGGCAAGACGACACTGCTCAACGTGCTGTCCTCGTTCGTCCCCTCCGACGAGCGCATCGTCACCATCGAGGACTCCAAGGAGCTCCAGCTCCGCCAGGAGCACGTGGTGTCGCTCGAGGCCCGCCCGCCCAACATCGAGGGCCGGGGCGAAGTGACGATCCGCGACCTCGTGCGCAACGCCCTCCGGATGCGCCCCGACCGCATCATCGTCGGTGAATGTCGTGGCGGCGAGGCTCTCGACATGCTCCAGGCCATGAACACCGGTCACGAGGGTTCGCTCACCACCATCCACTCGAACAGTCCCCGCGACACCCTGAGCCGGGTGGAGACGATGACGCTCATGAGCGGTTTCGACCTCCCGATCCGGGTCATCCGGGAGCAGATGTCGTCGGCCATCGACCTCATCGTCCACCTGGCCCGCCTCCGCGACGGGACACGGCGCGTTACCCACGTGGCGGAGGTCCAGAACATGGAGGGCGACGTCATCGTCATGCAGGACCTCTTCATGTTCGACTTCTCCATGGGCGTCGACGAGCACGGTGCTTATCGCGGCACGCTCAAGTCGACGGGCATCCGGCCCCGCTGCACCGACAAGCTCGAGGACATCGGCATCCGCCTGGAACCCGAGATGTTCGAGTCGGAGGGATTCGTGCGGCCCACGGTGGGGCGGCGATGACCGCCGGCGCCGTGCTGGCCGGCCGGCCCGGTCTCATCGTCATCGCCGTCCTGGCCCTCGTCGCTGCCGCCGGCATCGCCTACGCCGTGGCCGACATCGCCCTGCGGCGGCGCCGGCCCGACATCGAGAAGACGCTCGGCCCGTACCGCGTCGGGGAGATGGGCACCCCCCGCCCGCACGCCGCCCACCGTCAGACCACCCAGGAACTCGTCGACAGCCCGGTGCTGCAGCGGGCCGTCCTCGCGGTGGGGGCGTTCGCCGCCCGGCGGGGGATCCTCCAGTACCTGGAGAACGAGCTGGTGCGGGCCGCCATCATGGTGCGGCCGGCCGAGGCGCTGTTCCTCTACGGGATCCTCGTAGTGGCGGCGACGGCCATCGGCTACCTGGTGGGCGGGATCATCGGACTTGTCGTAGGTGCAGCCGTGTTCGCCGTGGCCCCCTGGATCATCCTGAAGGCGGTGGCCGACCGCCGCACCAAGGCCTTCACCTCGCAGCTCCCCGACATGCTGCAGCTCCTCGCCACCACCCTGCGGTCGGGGTTCTCGATCCTGCAGGGCCTCGACACCGTGTCGCGCCAGCTGTCGGAGCCGACGGGGGAGGAGATGCGCAAGGTCGTGACCGAGGCCCGCCTCGGACGCCCGCTCATCGAGGCCCTCGACGACCTGGCCAAGCGGATCCAGAGCGAGGACTTCGACTGGGTGGTGACGGCCATCGCCATCCAGCGCGAGGTCGGCGGCAACCTGGCCGAGCTGCTCGACATCGTGGCCGGCACCATGCAGGAGCGCGAGCGCCTGCGGCGGGAGGTGGGCACGCTCACCGCCGAAGGCCGGATCGGCGCCATCGTCATCTCGATCATGCCGATCGCCATCGGGCTGTTCGTCTACGCCGTGAACCCGTCCTACATCTCGCCCTTGTGGCATTCGAGCACGGGGAAGATCTTCTTCTTCGGATCCATCATCCTCGCCGTGGCCGGCATCTTCTGGCTGCGCACGATCGTGGACATCGAGTACTGACATGCTCGCCGTCGCCACCATCACCATCGCCCTGTGCGCCGGCCTGCTCGTCCTCGCCGCCGGTCTGACGGCCAACGAGCGCCTCAGCGTCCGTGCCGCCAAGGCCCGCCTCGCCGACTACGAGACGCACGTCCTGCGTCGGGAGGAGGCGCTCCAGGAGCCCTTCGGCAGCCGCGTGATCGCCCCCCTGGGCTCGTTCTTCGTCGACCTCGCCCGGCGACTGTCGCCTCCGGGGTACATCGAGAAGGTACGCCACAAGCTGGTCCTCGCCGGTCGTGGGCAGATCGAGGACGTCGACAAGTTCCTCGTGCTGCGGGTGCTCTCCATCGTCGCCATCCCCGTGCTCGGACTGGTGGTGTGGAAGTTCACGTCCTTGAAGGGCCTCGACCTGCTCGCCGTGGTCGCCCTCGTCGCCATCGCCGGGCTGCTCGGGCCCGACGCCTCGCTCAACCGGATGGTCGCCGACCGCCAGAACGCCATCCGCAACAAGCTCCCCGACATCCTCGACCTCCTCACCATCAGCGTGGAGGCCGGTCTCGGCTTCGAGCAGGCGCTCGCCCGCGTGGTGACCCTCGTGCCCGGGCCGCTCGCCGAGGAGTTCAACCGCATGCTGGGGGAGATGCGGGCGGGGTCGTCGCGATCGGACTCACTCCAGGCGCTCGACGAGCGCACCCAGGTCAGCGAGCTGCGCTCGTTCATCCTGGCGCTCCTGCAGGCCGACACATTCGGCGTGTCGGTCGGGAGCATCCTGCGGACCCAGGCCGTCGAGATGCGGGTCCGTCGCCGCCAGCGTGCTCAGGAGCAGGCACAGAAGGCGCCGGTGAAGATGCTCTTCCCGATGGTGTTCTGCATCATGCCGGCCCTGTTCGTCGTCATCGCCGGACCGGCCGTCCTCGGCATCTACCACGCCTTCCACTCCTGACCGACGTCCGTGCGCGCCGTCCGGGCCTCGTCCGCCGTCGGCGCGGCGTTCTGTCTCTGGGGCCTCGCCATCGGCCTCTTGGCCCTGCATGACAATTCGTTCCTGACCGAGCTCGCCACCGGGCGGCTCATCGTCCACTCCGGCATCCCCCACGCCGATCCCTATTCGTTCACCGCCCACGGGCACCCCTGGACGCTCCAGTCGTGGCTGGCCTCCGCGCTCTACGGGGCACTCGACCGCCTGTGGGACGGACATGGCCTCGTCGCCTTCCACGCGGTGCTCACCACGGCTCTCGCCTACGGCGTGTGGCGACTGACGGCGCCGGCGCTGTCGCTCGCCGGCCGCATCATCGCCGCCGTCGTCCCGCTGGCCGTGGGGACCGGATACTGGGCGTCGCGGCCACTGCTGATCGCGCTGGTCGCCTTCGCCGTGGTGGTGTTCGTGGTGGAGAGCGGGCGGGCCCCGCTGTGGGTGCTCGCCCCCGTCATGTGGATCTGGGTCAACGTGCACGGCAGCTGGCCCTTCGCCGTCGCTTACCTGGTCCTGCGTCTGGCCGGGCGCGCCCTCGACCGCCGTCCGCTCGACCGGCTTCCCCGGCAGCTCGGCGCCGTCGCCGTCGGCATCGTGCTCGGCGCCGCCAACCCCTTCGGCTTCGGACTGCTCGCCTATCCGCTGGCTGTGGTGACCCACCACCAGGCCTTCTCCCACATCGTCGAGTGGCAGTCGCCGAGCTTCTCGGACCTCACGAACCTCGTCTTCCTGTTCGAAGCGGTGCTGGCTCTGGGTCTCCTCGTCCTGCGCAAGGGCCGGGTGGAGGACGCGCTGGTGGTGCTCGCCTTCCTCGTCGCCGCCTGTGTGGCGTCGCGTAACGTCCCCGTGGCCGCCCTCGTGACCGTCCCGGTGCTGGCTCGGGGGCTGCAGGGACTCGGGACGATCGACGGCGCTGCCCGTAGCCCTACGGCCCTGGCGGGGGTCGCACTGTTGGTCGTGCTCGGGGCGCTCGTGGCCGGCAAGGAGCTCCGGCGGCCGGCCTACGACCTGACGGCCTACCCGGTGCGCGAGGTGTCCGCCATGGTGCACCAGGGCCTCGCGCCGGGGCGGGTGGCGACCCAGGACTTCGTCGGGAACTATCTCGAGTACCGCTTCGGGGCCCGGGCGAGCACCTTCATCGACGACCGGGTCGACATGTTCCCCGCGTCGGTGGAGAGCGCCTACGGCGTCCTGCTCGGTGGCGCGCCGAACTGGCAGGCCGTCCTCGACCGCTACCGGGTCGACACCGTGCTCTGGGCGGCCAACCAGCCCCTCGCCAGCCTGGTCGAGCAGTCACCGGGGTGGCGGGTCGTCCTCCACGACCGCAAGTGGGTGGTCGCCGTCCGGGTAGGTCCGCTGGCCGCGGGGACCACCATGGCAGGATCGGCAGGGTGACCCGGAGCATCGGGCGGCGGGCCGGTCTGCGCCTTGTGGCGGCTCCCATCGGCGTGCTCGGGCTCGTGGTCGGTTGCCTGGCCGCCTGGCAGAAGGCCATACGGGGCGGCGTGTTCGACGACACCTTCTGGCACCGGGCCGTCGGGGTGTGGATCCTCGACCACCACCGGATCCTCACGAGCGACGTCTTCTCCTACACCGTCCCCGGCCGGCACTGGATCAGCCCCGAGTGGGGCTACGGGGTCGTGCTGGCCGAATCGGTGCGGGTCCTCGGACCGGCCGCCTTCTGGCTGCTGTCGGCCGGGCTCGCCACCCTGGCTGTCGTCTGTGTCGCCGCACGGGCCCGGCTCGAGGGCGCCGGATGGCTGTGGACCGGCTTGCTGTGTGCCGAGGCCGGCGTGGCCGTCACCGCCTTCCTCGACGACCGCCCCCAGGTCGTGAGCTATCTCTTCGTCGCCCTGCTGTTGCTCATGCTCCGCGCCGCCCGCCGACGGCGCTGGATCCTCGCATGCGTGCCCGTGCTCTTCGTCCTGTGGGCGAATCTGCACGGGAGCTTCCTCCTCGGCCTCGGCATCCTGCTGCTCGAAGCGGTGGTGGCGGTGGTGCCGATCCGGGTGGGGAGGGTGACGACACCCGATCCCCTCGCGGCACGCGCCGCGCTGCTCACGTTCGCCGGGGCGGGGCTCGCCACACTCGTCAACCCCTTCGGCCCCGCCGTGTACGAGAGCGCCTTCGGGGTGACTTTCAACTCGACCGTCCGGGCCTTCATCGGCGAGTGGCAGTCGCCCGACTTCCACGACGTGAAGACGCTCGTGCTCGTGGTCGCGCCGATCGTCGCCACCGTCGCCTACCTGGCCGTGCAGGACCGGCCCGTGCCTCTCGTCGACCTCGTCCTGGCCGGCGGGCTCCTCGTCATGACCCTCGACGCCTCGCGCTTTCTCCCGTACTTCGCCATCGCCTGGTGCGGGCTGGCGGCACGCACGAGCCCGATCGCGCACGAGACGCTGACGCCGAGCATCCTCACCTGGCCGGTCGCCGTCGTGCTCGGCTTCGGCATGCTGTCGGGATCCGTGGTGCCGGCAGGACGGCCGGCACCGTCGGTGCCGGTCGCCGCCGTGTCCTACCTGCAGTCCCACCCGGGACGGGTGTTCGCCACCTACCTCTGGAACGACTACCTCGACTGGGAGCACATCCCGGTCTTCATCGACGGCCGCACCGAGATCTACACCGGTACCCCGGTCTTCCGGCAGTACCTCGACATCTCCAACCTGACCGTCGACCCCGATCCGATCCTCGCCTCCTACGGCGTCCGCTACGTGCTGTGGACTCCGGGCACTCCGCTGGCGGTCTACCTGGCGCACGATCCGCGCTGGACGGTGGTCCGGCGCTCCCAGGTGTCGTTAGTGTTCCGGCGCGTGGCGGCACCTTCGGCGACGGCGAGCGCGTCGTGACCCCGGCGCGCCCGGCGGGGGGCAGCCGGCTGAACCGGAGGACTGCGGTCCTGATCGTGCTCCTGTGCGTGCTCGGCCTGGCCGCGCTCATCGCCTACCGCGTGTCGCTCCAGGGCAAGACCCAGACCGGTGTCCTCTACTTCACGACCTTCGACCACCAGGCCCTCTACAGCGCCGGCTTCGCCTTCCACGGGGGACACGTGCAGTTCCGCGCCGAAGACCGGATCGCGGCGTTGCCGAAGGCCGACGGCGTCGTCTTCTCTCCCGGCGGCCGGGCCCTCGTCGGGGGCCAGGACAGCGGCGACGTGCTCGAGGTGGACACGGGCACCGGTGCCTTCCGGGCGGTCCCCTCGGGGTGCCCCAACGCCTTCTTGCAGGCGCTCGCCCCGAAGGCCGACCTCGACTACACGGCCGGCAATCCCGGCTCCCTCTGTGCCATGCAGATCGACCCGCTGCGCCCGGGCCACGAGATCCCGCTGACTGGTGACGACTCGGCCATCACCGAGCTCGCCTTCGACGATCAGGGTCACGGCTTCTACACGACCGCCGGCGCGTCGGGTATCGGCAACTTCGGCAGCATCGACGTGTCGAAGGGGCAGACGACGCGATTCCTGACCCAGGTGGCGGCGGCGCACGGGCTCACGTTCGACCCGCTGTCGCGATCGCTCTACCTGTTCGGTGGGGAGACCATCTATCAGATCGACCCCCGTCATCCGCTGCGCATCGAGTCGTCGCTCACCGTTCCGGACGTGCTCTTCGATCAGGGCACGACCGACGGGCAGGGGCATCTGTTCGTGGCGAGCAACAGGGGACAGCTCGTCGTGATCGACACGGGACTGAGCGGCCAGCTGAGCGGTTCCGACGCCCAGATGACGACGGTGTTCCTGCGGCAATCGCTCGACGACATCGCCCCGCTCGAAGGACCCGGCACCCATGCCGCACCGGCCAAGTGGTGGATCCCGTGGGCCGGCGGCGCGCTGATCGCGGTGGCGTTGCTCGCGGTCTTGAGCCAGGTGCAGGTGGCGTTGCCGCGCCGGCGCCTGCCCGCCTGGGACGTGCGGCGCCAGGAAGAGGAGCGCCGCCGGCGCCACCAGCAGCGCACCGGCCCCAGAGGCCGTCCGGGACAGCGCCGCCGCTAGGGGCGCTGCAGGTCCTGACCGCCGCGTCGCGGGGGTCCGCGGAATAGGTCCTCGGACCTATTCTCCCTGGTAGGAGGCCAAGATTGGGGCGCGGGGCCTATGGTTTCCGGCCCTTTCCGGCTGCACAGTGGAGCTACTGCTCAAGCCGTATCGAAAGGATGCCTCCAATGAACATCGTCGCTCTCGTGATGCGAATGGTCGACCCGGTGCGTTCTCTGTGGAGTCGGCGTGACGAGCTCGGCGCCAGCCTCGTCGAGTACGCGCTCCTCCTGGCGCTCATCGCCGTCGTGGCCATAATCGCCCTGCACTTCCTCGGCAGCTCGGTGGCCAGCACCCTGAACAGCGTCGGAAGCTCCATCAACAACCCGTAGTCCCGGGTCCGTGCCTCCGGGCACGTGATCACGACACTGCCAAAGTGGCCGGCTTCGAGCACGTAAGTCAGGCACTCCAGCAGACACGCTGGCAGGTGGGGTGGGGGTGGACGGACGGCCCAGTCCTTCACGGGGCTGGGCCGTCCGTATGTCAGAAGTGCAGAGAACGTGAACGAACCGTGGCGGCGCAAGTGCAAGCCGCTGCGGAGGGAGATCCAACGATGCTCGAGTACATGCTGCTTCGGCTCAGTCTCGTGGTGCGGGGCCGGTTCGGAGGACGGGGGGAGACTGGGGCGTCGCTCGTGGAGTACGCACTGCTCCTCGCCCTCATCCTCCTCGTGGCCATCCTCGCCATCACCTTCGTCGGCGGCTCGACGGCCAATCAGCTGAACAACACCGGCCAGTCGATGTTCAACAGTCCCTGAGGGACTGTTCCGACGGTTCGGTCTGCGCCGGTCGGCCGGCGCTGGTCTTGGGGCCGATCGGTCAGAAGGTGAAGCTGTAGCTCCGGCTCTGACCCGTGGAGCTCGTGAACTGCAGGGCCAGCCCCGAGGGCTGACCGGCCGCCCGTGCGAAGCGCAACACGCCGACGGGGGTGGGCGGACCGGTGAAATCCCCTGTGCCCGACTCGCTCTGCGAGCCGGCCGACAGGGTGGCCGACTGCAGCGTCACCGAACTCGAGCCCGAGGGTTGGGCCAGGCCGATGAGGGCGACGCTCAGCGTTCCGTAGGAGACGACGTAGGCGAGTGTCACCTCGAGCCCGCTCACGGTCAGCCCTTTCGACACCGTGCGCAGCGCCATCGGTGCGCCGTCGTAGGTGAACGACAGCACCCGGTAGATCCCCGACGCGTTCGAGACCGTCAACGGTCCCGAGATGGTGTCGGTGTAGGACCCGTTGCCCTTCGGCCCCGATACCGTCGTCATGAGGCTCACCTGCCCGGAGAACGTCACGACCGGTCCGGACACGCCGCTCGGGGTGAGCGAGGACGGGCCCATCGTCACCGTGGTGGTCGCTCCCCGGTCGCTGTCGATGGCGGCGGTGTCGAGCTGCACCGAGGCGTAGGCGAGCGCGGCACCGTCGGCGTTGGCGGTCACAGCGTTGGGGTCGTGGGCCGACAGGGCCTGCAGGTAGCGAGTGAGTGACGCCGAGGCCATGGTGGGGTCGGCGTTCCCGGCGGTGGCGTTTCCTCCCGTCGTGGCGCCCCCCGAGCCGCCCGAGGTTCCACTACCGGTCGAGGCGCTGGAGTCGCCACTCGTGCCGCCGGCGCCGTCGCTCGCGCCGAAGGGCACGATGCCCGATGTCCGGTGGCCCGATCCGCCGGCGCCGCCGACGGCCACCGAGCCGCCCAGGGCGGCTTCGTCGATGGTGGTGTTGCTCGAGGCGCCCGGCGAGGGCGAGTTGCTCGAACAGGCGGCGAGGAGGCCCGGCGCCAGGGCGATGAACACCGCGGCGAAGAGGGTGAGGCGTCTACGGGAGGGGGGCATCGACTTCCGGATCGGGTGGAGGTTGGTGGATATGGAAGAGGGGCCCCGAAGGGCCCCTCTTCCGGTGCTGCTTCGGTACTGCGTCGAGCCTTGGGCTCGATCAGACAGCCGCGCAGGGCCCCGAGGTGGGGTTGCTCTGCTGACCCGAGGAGCTCACGACGACGTTGTTGCCGGCGTTGTCCGAGGTGCCGGCACCAGGCGCGGCAGCCGTGTTGGGGATGTAGTCGCCGCCCGCGCAGCCCACGACGGCCACGTAGCCGCCGCTGCCACCCTCGACGCCGATGTAGCCGGCGCCCGCACCCGGGTTACCCTGAGCACCGTCGGCCACGGCGTAGCCGCCGACGCCGCCGGCGCCGGCCGCACCCGAAGCGGTCACCGTGCCGTTGATGGCCGGGCTACCCGCCACGCACACCTGGATGGTGCCGGACGTGCCGCCACTGCCGGGGTTCACGGTGACGGTGCCTGCGGGGGTGGTGACGGGCGTGCCGCCACTGCAGGTGGAGGTGGCGCCAGCCGGGCCGGCGAGCAGGCTGCCGGCAAGGACGGGACCGCCGATGGAGGCAACCAGAAGGCTGCCGGTGAGGAACTTC
>DASRBM010000394.1:0-3907 GCA_035653635.1 Acidimicrobiales bacterium
GGGGCTGCCTCCTCGTCGGCATGTTCCTGTTGCCGATGATCGAGATCCGCGCCACCCACTCGCTGCAGGTGAGCGACGCCTTCTTCGCGCTGGCGGCGCTGGCGCTGGCGCTGACCGCCCGACCCCCCACCCGGGCGCCACGGGTCACGGCCTGGTTCCTCGGCGGGCTCCTCTTCGTGGTCGGCGGGATCATCTCGTCCTACGCGGCCGTCAGCCCGCTCGGCAGCCTGCAGGTCGTGGCCAACGGGGTGTTCGTCCTGTTCGTGTGGCAGTGGACCACCCGTCATCTGCTCGACACCCCGGGCAAGACCCAGTCGGCCATGTGGGCGTACGTGGTCGGGACCGCCTTCTCGGCCGCCATCGCCATCGTGCAGGAGCTCGCCCACACGAGCCTCGGGCTGAACTCGGTGTCCGGATCCACCGGGAGCTCTCGTGCCATCGGCCTCGCCCAGCAGCCCAACATCGCCGCGGTCACCTTCGGCCTCGCCATCGTCTTCGCCATCGGGATCGCCTTCGAGAAGGGCACGGCCAAGGGCCGCTGGCTGCGCCTGGCCCTCATCGTCGAGCTCGGCATCGCGCTCATGTTCACCGGCAGCGTGTCGGGCATGGCGGGCACGCTGCTCGGGGTCGGGCTCCTGCTCGTTCGCCGGGGGTTCCAGCTGCGCAACCTGCTGGCCGTGGCCGCCGTCCTCGTCGCCGTCTACTTCGGCGGCACCCATCTCGAGTCCTCGATAGGCCACAACAACCTGAACCCCTTCGCCCGGGTCCACGCCGCGACCGGGCAGAACACGGGGTACAACACCGTGAGCCCGCGCTTCGCCACGTACCACTACGTGTGGACGAAGATCGAGGAGAGCCCGCTCGTCGGCCACGGGCTCGACACCCGCTCCTCGCTCGTCTACTTCGACCCGTACCAGAACGTCAGCTACCCGACGCACGACTTCCCGCTCCTGCTCTGGTACGAGGGCGGCATCCTCTTCGTCCTCGCCGCCGCCATCACGATGGGTTCGACCCTGGGCCGGGTGTGGCGGGGCACCCGCTATCCGGTGAAGGACGCCCTCCTCGCCGGAGGGGTGACCGTGCTCGTGTACTCCCTCGGCGGTCCCGAGCTCTTCGACCGGTGGCTCTGGCTGCCCTTCGTCCTCGCCCTGACCCTGCGCCCGGGTGCCACGCCCTCCGACACCGGGGAAGAGGCTGCGGCGGAGCAACCCGACCGCGCGCAGGGGGCGGAGGCCGCGCTCCCCGCGCCACCGGCGGAAGCCTGATGAGCCGACGCGACACCCTGCCCGGCGCAGAGCCGGGCCTGGTCGAGCTCATCCGCTCGGACTGGCGCGAGGCGCAGGAGTTCTACTGCGGGCACGCCGTCACCCATCTGTTCCCGAACGTCTACGTGGCCGTCACCTACCGCCTCGCCCACGCGCTCGAGCGGCGTCGCCTTCGTCCGCTCGCCTACCTCCTCGCGCTCGTGTGCCAGGTGCTCACCGGCGCCGAGATCCGGCCGGGTGCCACCGTCGGGCCGGGCCTGCTCGTGGTCCATCCGCACGGCATCGTCATCGGGCCCGACGTGGTGGCCGGACGGGGCCTGTGGTTGTTCGGCAAGAACACCCTCGGCCGCACCCGCAACCCGGCCCATCCCTACGGCGGTTCGCCCGTGGTCGGCGACGACGTCCACGTCGGGACCGGGGCCTGCCTTCTCGGACCGGTCAAGGTGGGCGACGACGTCGAGATCGGCGCCCTGTCGGTGGTGGTCGAGGACGTGCCCGACGGCGGGCGCACCCGGGCGGGGGCGACGATCGTGTCGGGCCCGCGCCCGGTAGGCGGTGACGATGGCGGGGAGCCGGTGCAAGGGGAGTGACAGTGCCTGTGACACCACTGTGACGGTCTGGACAGGTCCGTACGGTGGTTGCCGGACCGCAAGGACGGCGCTGTTCGCCCGTTCTCCGGGCGTCTTGGACGCTGGTGGGCTCAACGGGCGCCGAAGAGGCGAAACCCCGTACCAGTAGGATCGTTTCCCTTATGCAAACTGCAACCGAGGGCACCGTGCAGGCGTATGCCCGCACCGTGTGGCACCGGCGATGGGTGGTCACCGCTGTCACCCTGTTCGCCGTCGTCGTCGCGCTCTTGTACTGCCTGGCCACCTCCAAGCAGTACGACGCCACCTCCGAGCTGCTCCTCGCTCCGCAGCTCCCCTCCGCCGTGTTGCAGGCCAACGACCCGGCCGCCTCGCAGGGGACGGTGGACGTCCCCACCGCGGTGCAGGTCATCACGAGCGGCCAGGTGGCCTCGCTCGTGCGCAAGAGCCTCGGCACCCAGGCGCCGCCGGTCACCGTCGCCCAGGTCGGCGCCACCGCGGTGGTGAAGATCACGGTCGAGTCGCCGAACCCCGAGCTCGCCCGACGCGCGGCGGACGCCTACGCCAACGCCTATCTCGACAACCAGCGTCAACAGGTGGCCAACGCCTTGCAGCAGGCCGCGCAGGTGCTCCAGCAGCGGCTGCAGGCGGTGGAGCAGGCGGTGAACACCGTGAGCGGCGAGATCTCGGCCAACGCCGGCAACGGCTCGCTGGCCGGCGCCCAGACGGAGCTCGCCACCACGCAGCAGGCGCTCCAGGTGGAGCAGTCGACGCTGCAGAACCAGCTCACGACCTACCAGTCGCTCGTGGCCAACCAGACGTTCGAGAGCGGCCAGCTCATCTCGCCGGCCACCACGCCGACGAAGCCGGCCAAGCCGAAGACGGTGGAGTACGTGGTGCTCGCTCTCATCCTCGGCATCGTCTTCGGCGTGCTCCTGGCGCTGCTGGTGGACGTGCTGAGCGGCGACCGGGCCGGACGGACGGGTGTGGGCCCGTCCGTCAATGGGCACGGAGGTCCTGGTGGGGGGGACGGTTACGGGGACCGGGCGACGGCCCGGATCCCGGCCACGGTGGGTCAGACGCCACCGTCCGCGTAGGGGGACGCGGGAAGACGTAGTACCGGCGGCGGACATGCCGTCAGGCGACAGATCCTTCCAAAAAGGACAAAGGGCTCAGGAGGAGAGGATGTCGAGGGTTCTGGTGACAGGTGCGGGCGGCTTCATCGGGGGTCACCTCGTCGCCGCCTTGCGTGAGAACGGTGCAGAGTTCGTCCGCGGTGTGGACCGCGTGCCGCTCGACGAGTGGTATCAGCGCTTCGACGACGTGGACAACGTCAGCGCCGATCTCCAGGACCTCCAGGCGTGCCGCAGCGCCTGCGAGGGCATCGACGTCGTCTACAACCTGGCCGCCGACATGGGCGGCATGGGGTTCATCGAGAACAACCGCGCCCTGTGCATGCTGTCGGTGCTCATCTCGACCCACATGCTCCAGGCGGCGAAGGAGAACGACGTCCAGCGCTTCTTCTACTCCTCGTCGGCGTGCGTGTACGCGGCGGGCAAGCAGGACTCCACCGAGGTGGAGCCGCTGCGCGAGTCGGACGCCTACCCGTCGATGCCGGAGGACGGCTACGGGTGGGAGAAGCTCTTCACCGAGCGCATGTGCCGCCACTTCTACGAGGACTTCGGCCTCGAGACGCGTGTCGCCCGCTACCACAACGTCTACGGTCCCCACGGCACCTTCGAGGGCGGCCGTGAGAAGGCGCCCGCCGCCATCTGCCGCAAGGTGGCGACGGCCGTGCTGACGGGCAACCATGAGATCGAGATCTGGGGCGACGGCAAGCAGACCCGGAGCTTCACCTACATCGACGACTGCGTCGAGGGAACCATGCGCCTGACGGCCAGCGACGTGCGCGAGCCGCTCAACGTCGGCAGCGAGCAGCTCGTGTCGATCAATGAGCTCGTGGACATCGTGGAGGGCATCGCCGGCGTCAAACTCGAGCGGCAGTACAACCTGAGCGCTCCGCAGGGCGTGCGCGGCCGCAACAGCGACAACACG
>DASRBM010000395.1:0-2484 GCA_035653635.1 Acidimicrobiales bacterium
GTGCCCAGGTGCAACGCCTGCGGGGCAGTGGCGTCATGGCCTATCTCACGAAGCCCGTCGATGTCCGGGAGCTGCTTCGCGTCGTGGAGCTGGTCGGCGCAGGGAGCGAGCGATGAGGGGGACGGTGCCCGCTGGGCCCGCCGATGTCGGCATCACCGACCTCCTCGACCGGACGCAGCAGGTCTTCTGTGCTTGGGACGGCGCGGGGCGCCTGCTGTGGTGCAACGAGGCGATCGAGCACAGCCTCGGATTCTCGAGATCCGTCCTGATCGGCGCCCGCATCGACGATCTGCTCCATCCGGACGATCTCGACGCGCTCGTGGTGGCACCCGGTGACGACCGGTCCGGGATCCGGACGCGCCTGACCGCAGGCGACGAATCGTGGCGGACGTTCGAGTGGCGGTTGCGTCATGACTCCCGGCGGGGGATCGTGTTCGCGGCGGCGCACGACGTGACCGACGCCTTGGCCGCCGAGGCCGAGGCCCGGGCTCTCGACGCCCGCCTGCGCGAGGTCGTCGCCCATTCCCCTTCGGCGATCTTCGTCCAGGACCTCGAGGGGCGGCCCCTTCTCGCCAACGAGCAGTGGACGCGACTGCAGCAGTCGGCGGCCGACCTGACCGAGGCGGTGCATCTGGCTGGGACGAACACGGAGCCCGCCATCCGTGACGTGCGGGTCGTGACCCCCGAGGGTCCTCGCGACTACATGATCTCGACCTTCGCCCTGCGGCGGGACGACGGGTCGGTGTTCGCCGCATGCGGCATCGCCTCCGACATCACCGACCGCAAACGAGCGGCTCTGGGGTTGCTCGAGCGCGAGCGGATCCTCGACACCGTGCTGAAGACGAGTCCCGACATCATCTCGCTCATGGACCGAGACGGGAAGATCCATCAGGTGAGCTCGGCGGAGGAGGCCATCCTCGGGCACCCGCAGGAGAGCCCCGAGGGACGTGACCTGTTCCCCCTGGTGCATCCCGACGACTTCGACGAGGTGGCGTCCGCGTTCATCCGCATGGTGACCGGGTCGGTGTCGACGCTGCACCTGCGCTACCGGATGCGTCATGCCGAGGGCCACTGGGTGACGGTGGATTCCCGCGGGCAGGCCGTGGTGGACGAGCACGGGAGCTTCCTCGGGGCCGTCGTCGTGTCGCGCGACGTGTCGGACCGTCTCGCATCGGAGGAGAAGCTGCAGAACCTGCGGCAGTCGGCCGAGCAGGCGAGCAAGGCCAAGAGCGACTTCCTGTCGCGCATGAGCCACGAGTTGCGCACCCCGCTCAACTCGATACTCGGGTTCTCCCAGCTCCTGCAGATGGACGACCTCCCCATGCAGCAGGCGGACGCGGTGGAGCACATCCTCCGGGCCGGACGACATCTCCTCGACCTGATCGACGAGGTCCTCGACATCGCCCGCATCGAATCCGGGCATCTGGAGCTGTCGATCGTCCCCGTCGACCTCCTCGAGCTCGTCCGCGACGCGGTGAACCTGACCCGGCCGATGGCGGAGCGCACCGAGGTCGGCGTGCGGGTGGCGATCGATCCGTCCGCCGGTCTCGGGGTGCTCGCCGACCGCCAACGGCTCCTGCAGGTCCTGCTCAACCTGATCTCCAACGCGGTCAAGTACAACCGGCCCGGTGGCAGCGTCGAGATCTCGGCGGAGCCCCGACCCGACGGAACGGTGCGGGTGTCGGTGGCGGACACGGGCCGGGGCATCCGCCCGGAGGACATGGACCGGGTGTTCGAGCCCTTCGACCGGCTGGGAGCCGAGCAGTCCGGCGTCGAGGGGACGGGCGTCGGCCTGTCGCTCTCGCGGCATCTCGTCGAGCAGATGAACGGCGCGCTCACCGTGGAGTCGGTGCCGGAGGTCGGGAGCACGTTCTCGGCCGAGCTTCCTGCCGCGGTCATCGACCCGGGACTGTCGTCGAGCGGGGGTCGGCGTGTGGATCCTCGGACCGGGGGGCCGGCGTTCCGAGTGCTGCTGGTCGAGGAGAACCTCACCAGCCTGGAACTGGTGGAGCGGGTCCTCGCCCGCCGCCCCGGCGTGGTCGTCCTCGCCGCCATGCACGGCCGGCTCGGTCTCGATCTCGCCCGCGAGCACCGGCCCGACCTGATCCTCGTGGACCTGCACCTGCCCGACATGCCGGGTGCAGTGCTCCTCGAGCGGCTCGGAGAGGACGAGACGACGGCAGGCATCCCTGTGGCGGTCCTGAGCGCCGAGCCGCCTGCGCACCAAGTGCGACGGTTGCTCGGCCGGGGCGTGGCCGGACACGTGGCCAAGCCGATCGACGTGCGTGCCCTGCTGTCGCTCGTCGACGCGGTGCGGGCGGCCTCCGGCCGCTGACGCGGTCTCCGGCCGCTGACGCGGTCTCCGGCCGCTGATGCATGCGCCGGCCGGTGACCGCCGACGCGAACTCAGATGGCGCGCTCGTGGCCTTCCCAGTAGGGATCGCGCAGCTTCCGCTTGTAGAGCTTGCCGTTCGGGTCGCGGGG
>DASRBM010000396.1:0-4875 GCA_035653635.1 Acidimicrobiales bacterium
CGGCAAGTGCGAACGCGAACATATGTCGGGACGCAGTCTTTGGTCCTCAATCCCAATTCTGCGGGCAGACTCCTCCGCCCGCGATTCCTCCGCCGCCTACTCCCGTTTGCACCATCGCGGTGCTCGGTACAGCGGTTTCAGTCGATTGGACACTCGTCCCGAACCCAAACTCTCCAATCAGCTCGTTCAGCGTGGAGCGTGGGACGAGCCCGGCAACGCTCTCGATCGTCAAGAACACGCCGCCGTCGACATCGTCATACACGGACCAGTCTCTTGCCCCAGGCACCTACTACTACGAGATCGTGGCGATCGGTGCATACGGTGAGAGCGGGTCTCTCGAATGCTCGGCAACGGTGCCGCTACCGGCGGCAACACCGTCTGGTCCATCCGGACCGCTTCCCCCACCTCTGATCCGACGCCATCCACCGACCTGATCGGAGCCAAGGCGGCTCTGGAAGAGGGCTGCGCCAGCCATCGGAGTGAGTGCGGGCGATGCAGGGCCTCGGCTCAGGGCTTGCGCGGACGGATTGGCAATCGCGCGGGTTCCCGCGTCGTCGTGCCGGCCGCCGCTACTTCTTCGAAGAGCTTTGCGGCGCGCAGCTCGTTAGGGGAGTCCGGGCCGAGGATGTCCGCCACCCAGGCGCGGAGCTCGCCGACGTCGACCGTGCCGGCTTCGGCCATGGCGCGCAGATCCGCCCAGTCCTTGTCCCTCGAGAACACGACCTTGCAGACAGCGAGATCCGTCGCCGACAGGATCGGGATCGTCCTGCCGAAGAACTCCACCTCCTCGGTGCGCGCCGCGGCGGCGGCGTGGAATGGGACGGTGGCGAAGAACAGGTCCACCGGGATGTCGTCGTGGAACAGCCGCACCTGGCCGGCTCGCTCGAGCTCTCGGCGGTCCTTCTGCGTCGCTTCGACGAGGTCCTTCAGCGCGTCGAGGACGCGGCCTGCCTGACTCACACCCACGAAGACGTTCACGTCGATGTCGATCGTGGCCCGCGGTTCACCGGTGTGATAGGCGAGGGCGATGGCCCCGCCGATGGCGTGGCCGATGCCGGCGCCCTCGAGGCGGTTGTGGAGCGCCAGCAGTGTGTCGGCGAGTGGCGTCATCGCCTCGACCCGCTCGTGCCGTGCGCGAGCGGTGGGAAGTCGAGGCGTGCCGGACGTCGCCGCTTCGGGAGGCCCTCGGCCAACTCGAGCACCTGCTCGAGTTGGCGTGCCGCCCGTCCTCGGTCGACGGTGCCCTGCCGGGGCCGGAGCCGGAATGGATCACCGCACGACGAGAGCAGCGCCATCGCCGTGTCGAACGCCGGCTGGCGCGTGCCGGCCTCGTAGGCCGAGATGGCCGGCTGCGGTACGCCGCTCCGCCGGGCCAGCTCCGACTGCGAGAGACCGGCTCGCCTCCTCGCCGTGCGCAGCACGTCCGCGGCCTTTCCCACGCCCCCATCGTAGCGATCTATTATGAATACGTATACCCCCCTCAGAAGCCTTGCCCGGCGAGGGCCAGAACGGCCCGGACGTAGTCGCTCGAGTGGTTGTAGGAGAAGATGGCGTCCGCCAGGTCCCTTCCGCCGGCGGCGCCGTTCGCGCACAGCAGGCGGGCGGCGGCGTAGACGGCGTCGACCGGGTCGTACGGCGTGGGCGGGTCGGCGCCCCCCGGCGGCACGGGAAGGGCGTACTCGGCGAAGGTCGCCGCTTCGAACTGCATGGGCCCCTCGGCGCCGGCCGGGTTGGCGTCCGAGTGGACTCCGGGCAGCGTAGAGGCGCCATTGTCCGACTCGATGGTCCCGATGGCGGCGAGGACGGCGGCGGGGAGGCCCGGACAGGTGGCCGCCGCTGCCCTATAGAGAGCAGTCATGGCGGCCGGGGGAGCGGGCCCGGCCGCCCCGGTCGGGGCAGCGCCGCCCACTACGGCGCCCAGGGCACCGACAGCAATGCCGGTGATCGCCACGAGACCCAGGACCGCCCCGACGAGCACACGCAACGGGGTCACGACACCTCTTTCCGCAGGAACGCGAACGAGACGCGAACGGATGGGGTGAGCGGAAGCTCAGAGGCGCCGCCATCGGCAGCAAGACGCGGCCAGTGGAGCAGTTCCCCCCCTGAAGGTCAAGGGCCAAGGGGCGAAGTCAGGCTGCGCACCGGCCGGGGTATGGTCGGTCCGGCGGCACCGGGCGGAACTCGGCGTCGTCCCCGGTTCGACTGCGACTTGCGAGGAGGCGGCGTGCGAGCTGCGCGGAAACTGTGGTGGCGGGCGGCGGCGGCGGCGGGTGCCGGCGGCGCTCTGCTGACACTGACCCTGTCGGCCGGTTCGGTTACCCCGGCCAAGGTCACGGTCAGGAACGCCCAGCTGAGCGGCAACTGGGCCGGCTACATCGACGGCCGCCAGGGGGTCACCTCGGTCGCCGGCCAGTGGACGGTGCCCAATGCGGGCTCGCTGCCCCCCGGCGTGTCCTCCACGTGGGTGGGCATCGGCGGCGCCACGACGACGGACCTCATCCAGGCCGGCACCCAGGAGGCGAGCACGCCCTTAGACTCGTTCCTGGCCGGCGGCGCCTACGGCGCCTGGATCGAAATGCTGCCGGCCAATCCGGTGTTCATCTCCGGCTGCAGCACCGACCCCGCTTGCACGGTGCGCCCCGGCGACGTCATGAAGGTGTCGATCATCGAGACCGGCGCGACCACGAATGTCTTCACCGTCCTCATGAACGACGTCACCCGCGGCTGGAACTACTCCACCCAGGAGAACTACCAGTCGAGCAACTCGTCCGGTGAGTGGATCTTCGAGTCACCCTCGCTGGCCGGGGTGCTCCCGGTGCCGGTGGGGAATTCGGGCAAGGTCATGTTCGCCGGGGCCAACGGGGACGCGCTCAACGGCTCCGGTAGCTTCCAGCCCATCTCGGCCGGGGGCCAGCCGGTGATCGCCCTCCCCATCGAGACGGCGGTTTCCGCCCTCGGCGCCGACGGCCAGAGCTTCAACGTCTGCACGTACGCGCTGAGCTGCCCCGCACCCTGATCCCACCCGCCTCTCTGTCCTCCCGCTGTCCATAGCGCGGCGGTACGAGCCGGCGTGCTCAGAGCCTGAGACCACCGTTATTGGCGGCGGTCGTGGTTGTGCTCGGCTTGGTCGTCGTCGTGCTGTTGGCCGGTGTCGTCGTGGTCGTCGGGCCGAACAGGCTGAGGCCCGGGGCTGTGGTCGTGGTGGTGGAGCCCGGCGAGGTGGTCGTGCTCGAACCGCCCGGTTGGGTCGACGAGCTCGTGCCCGGGTTGGCCGGACCGCTGAACTCCCACGTACCGTTGGCGCAGTAGCTGGGCGTCGTCACCTGCACCACGTAGGTGCCGGGCTCCGCCACGAGCTCGTACACCGGCAGCGGCTTGCCGCCCTCCAGGCACGTCGCCGCAGGATCGTTGGTGGCGAAGCTCTGGAGCTGACCGGCCGTCCGCACCTCGCCGTTGCCCGGCAGGGTGGAGGGGTTGACCGGAGTGAGCGTCTCTGGCGTGCCGTTCCAGAAGCCGCTGTAGCTGTACTGCGACGACCCCGCTGCACCACCGGCGCCCACGCTCGGACCCGACGAGTACTTCGCCGGCGCCGCGTGGCCGAGGAGGGCGGCGAGCATGGCCGGGTCGTTGCCGTCCATGCCGAGCGCCCAGATCCCCACGCCGGCGACGTGATAGGCGTTGGCCAACCGGGCCTTCAACGACAGCGACGTCGGATCGTCGAAGTAGGCCTGGTGCCACTGCGCGCCGTTCTGGTACGCGATCCACGGGGTGTCGCTCGTGCGGTCCCAGTACTCCTGCACGTGCTGGGCGGCGACCTGGGCGAAGGTGATCGGTGTCGCCGCGCCGGTGGCCGGGTCGCCCTGGTTCGGCCCGGCCGTCGGCCAGTCGTAGCCGTAGTACGGCACGCCGAGGATGATCTTCGAACGCGGCACGACGTCGCTGTACTCGGCCAGGTCCACGTTGTCGTTGTTGCCCGGCCCGGTGAGCGGCGCCGTGGGGGAAGGCGAGGCGGGATCGTTCATGTCGTACGCCATCACGAAGAAGCCGTCGACGCTCTGGTTGAGACCGCCGATGTCGTAGAAGCCGTTCGGATCCCCGGCCGAGCTGGCATACGTGCTCATGGTGATCTGCCAGTGCGAGTTGGCCGCACGCAGCTGGTTCGCCACGTTGGCGATCAGGTTGTCGAGGCCCTGGCGGTCGCGGGGGCCGTTGCCCTCGAAGTCGAAGTTCACGCCGTCGAGGTTCTTCGCCGAGATGAGCTGCACGAGTGCAGGACCGAGCCGCCCGGCGACGCTCGGGTCGGAGGTGAGCTGGTCGAGGGCGTGCTGGTCGAAGCAGGTCACCGTCAGCACGACCCTGTCGTTGGCGGCGTGCGCCCGGTTGACGAGGTCCACGAGCGCCTGGCTCTCGTAGCCCACCCAGCCCGAGCTCGACTGGTCCGGAGAGCCGTCGGGATTGATGTCCACCGAGAAGTAGGCGAGCGTCGTCATGTCGCGTACGTCGAACGCCTGCTCCTCGGCCAGGTTCCACCACGGCGCGAAGGCGAAGATCTCGTGGCTCTGCAGTGGCGGTCCGGCGGCCAGGGTGGGCGGCGCCGGGGCCGGGGCCGCGGTGGCCGGAGGGAGTTGCGGCGGGGGAGCCTCGGCGGCGAAGTCCTTCTCCAGGTTGCCGTTGCCCGACGCCGGCGCGTTGGCGCGGGGGTCGGCCCCCGCGGCGTGGTCGCCGGAGGTGCCCCCGATGGCCACACTGCCGACGAGGAGCGCGGTCACCGTCGCCAGCACGCCGAGCGAGGCGGTGCCGCGGGCCCGCAGCGGGGCGAGGGTGCCGAGGGGCCCCGGGCGCGCATGTCGACCGTGCCGGAACAGCGCCCGCGCG
>DASRBM010000397.1:0-4354 GCA_035653635.1 Acidimicrobiales bacterium
CACCTCGTCGGTCGAGATCCTGCGGCTCTGTCGCGAGCTCGGCGCCCTCTACGTCGACACCGTGATCGAGCCGTGGCCCGGGCTCTACGACAACCCCACCCTCGCCCTCTCCGAACGCACCAACTACGCGCTGCGCCGGACCCTGCTCCGGGAGCGGGCGGCGCGCCCGGGGGGTACCACGGCGGTGTCGGCCTGTGGCGCCAATCCCGGCATGGTGTCGTGGTTCGCCAAGCAGGCCCTGCTGCACGTGGCCGAGCGGGTGGGGATCGGGTCCGACGCACCGACATCGCGCCAGGACTGGGCCGAGCTCATGCAGCGGGCCGGTGTGAAGGGGATCCACATCGCCGAGCGCGACACCCAGCGGGCCAAGGCGCCCAAGCCGATCGGGACGTTCGTGAACACCTGGTCGGTGGACGGCTTCATCTCCGAAGGCCTCCAACCGGCGGAGCTCGGCTGGGGGACCCACGAGCGGTGGATGCCGACGTCGGGTCGTCGTCACGACGAGCCCCAGGCGCCGTCGATCTACCTGACCCAGCCGGGAGCCGGCACCCGGGTGCGGACGTGGTGCCCGATCGCCGGCGCCCAGTACGGGTTCTGCGTCACCCACAACGAGTCCATCTCGATCGCCGACTACTTCACGGTCGTGCGCGAGGGCGAGGTCGTCTACCGGCCCACCTGTCACTACGCCTACCACCCCGCCGACGACGCCGTGCTGTCGTGGCACGAGCTGCTCGGCACCGGGCGCTACCACCCCGAACGGCAGCAGGTGCTCGACGAGGACGAGATCGCCGACGGCATCGACGAGCTCGGTGTGCTGCTCTACGGCCACGACGCCAACGCCTACTGGTACGGGTCGCGGCTGTCGATCGAGGAGACGCGCGACCTGGCCCCCTACCAGAACGCGACCGGACTGCAGGTGACCTCCGCCGTGCTCGCCGCCATGGTGTGGGCGCTCGAGAACCCCGAGGCGGGCATCGTCGAGGCCGACGACATGGACTTCCGCCGTTGTCTCGAGGTGCAGCGGCCCTACCTCGGGCCGGTCGAGGGCCACTTCACCGACTGGACGCCGCTCTCGACGCGCACCGGGCTCTTCCCCGAGAGCACCGACGACGACGACCCCTGGCAGTTCCGCAACGTCCTGGTCCACTGACCGGCCGGCGCCGGCCGGCTGTGCTCAGGCGGCGTGGGCCCGGTCGAGCTCCTCGAGGAGGTCCCCGGCCGCCTTGGCGACCTCGTCGTGCCCGTTCTGGGCGGCTCGCTGCTTGGCGTGGATGAGCCCTGACCGCACGACACGGCGGAAGTCGCCGTAGGGGAATCCGTAGCGGTCCTTCGTCTCCTCCGAGGCCTCGGTGTCGATGGCCAGGTGCCACTCGCCGTAGCCGTCGTAGCCGTGGCGCTCGATGTAGGCGTTGGCCTCCTCCGCCGACGGCGCCGCTGCCGACCACGAGCTCTCCAGGTCGTACTGGCGCGAGGAGATCATCGCGTGCGCTTTGCGCAGGGCCTCCTGATTGACGCTGTACTTGCCCATGAGCAGGCCTCCTCGTGGTGCTCCAGGGACAGTCGTTGCATACCCGACGATCCGGGGCGGTGATGCATCGCACGGCCTGGGCAGGAATAGAGCGGGGGACGGCAGCGCTGCACACGACGGGGCCGACCCCGACGCCACGCACGAGGAGGTGCCCGATGACCGAAGTCACCGATTGGAACGCCAAGATCATCGAGGAATTCCGGGCGAGCGGCGGTCGCGTCGGCGGGGCCTTCGAGGGTGCGCCGATCCTGCTCCTGCACAGCACGGGCGCACGGTCGGGACACGAGCGCGTCAACCCCATGATGTACCAGCGACTCGGTCCGGGGAAGGTGGCCGTGTTCGCCTCGAAGGCGGGCGCCCCTACCAATCCCGACTGGTTCCACAACCTGGTGGCGCATCCCGACGCCACGATCGAGATCGGCGCCCAGACGTTGAAGGTGCGGGCCCGGGTGGCGGGCCCCGAGGAACGCACGCCGATCTGGGAGAAGCAGAAGGCCGACTTCCCCGGATTCGCCGACTACGAGCAGAAGACGACGCGTACGATCCCCGTCGTCATCCTCGAAGAGGTGCAGACCTAGATCGAGAGCGGGTTCACGACGGTCCGTAGAGTTCGTCGTAGGCGCGCCGGGCGGTGTCGGCTTGTGTCGGTCCCTGGGCCACCGCCCAACGCCTCGTGGCCCGGTCGACCGCCATCGTGGTCCACCCGCCGCCATCCTCGCCGCTCAGGTGGACGAGCAGGGTGAACCGGTCGTGTTCGACCCGCAGACGGTGGTCGGGATCGCCCTCCTCATGGAGCACCCGCGCGGCCCGCTCCCCGTCGGTCGGTGACGCGATGAAAGACGTCCACCTTCTGCCCTTGCCGGGCGGTCGGGGCGGGCGGTCTGGCGACGCCGACATCGACGTGTCCTAGGGCGTCCGGCGCAGCGCCCACCGTCCGGGCTCGTCCTCGCGGTCGGTGTCGGGCCCGAGGGCCCAGGCCCTGCGCCACGGTGACGCGTCGGGGCCGGTCGGCGGCGGGGTGGTGCCGGAGGCCGCGCGCCGACGCGCCTGCCACCAGTCGGAGCCGGCCTCGTCCGCCATCGTCGCCAAGGTCGCCTCGATGCGGACGCCGAAGCGGCGTGCGTCCTCGCCATCCTCCGGCGAGAGCGGAGTGGAGAAGCGCACGGCGGTGCGCCCGCGCCGCAGCCCGCGGCCCTCCTTCGGGAGCAGGCGGTGGGTGCCGGCCAGGTGCACCGGCACGACCGGCCTTCCTGTGCGCACGGTGAGGTAGGCGGCACCGCCCCGGAAGGGCTGGAACCAGCCGTCGGGGGACCGCCCGCCCTCGGGGAAGATGACGAGGTTCCATCCCTCGTCGAGGAGCTCGGTGGCCACCTCGGCCGATCGCCGGTTCACGCGGTGGCGCTCGATCGGGATGGCGTTCAGCGCCCCGGCCCACAGGTGCGCCTTCCACGTGCGGTCGAAGAAGTGGTCGGCGGCCGCCGCCACCACCGTGCGGTGCCGGAACCGGACGGGAAGCACGGAGAGCAGGAGCGGGGTGTCGAGATGGCTGGCGTGGTTGGCCACGAAGATGACCGGCGGCTCCACCAGCTCGAGCAGCTCCTCCCCGCGGACCTCGGGGGTGGCGATCAGGTGGGCCAGGGGCCGGGTCACGTTGTCGAGCACCACGGCCCGGGCCAGGCGCACGCCGTAGCGGCGGGCCCAGGCGGTGTCGTAACCGGTGCCGATGTTGCGCTCGGGCGGCTCGCGCTCGACCGACGACGGCCACGTCGGCGCCGCCAACGGGAAGGAGCGGCGTCCGCGCAGCTTCGACAGGTGGTCGCCGGCGCTCACGATCCCGACCTCGTCACTGGACGTCCGCCATGAGCAGCGGAGGCGAGTGGAGATGGGTGATGCTCGGGTCGGGGCCCACGACGTCGCTCGCCATCTCGAGCGCGTCGGCCAGGGTGGAGGCGGGGGTGAACCCGAGCCGGCGGACGGCCGCCCTGTCACCACCTACCACGATGACGCCGCCGAGGTGGGCGAGCGCGTGGGCGCACCAGTACCACATGTAGAACGGGTGCACCCCGTGGTACGCGTTCCCGGTCCGGTAGAGGTGGATGTACCACGGGTCGGTGGCGAACGACTCCTCGAACTTGCCGATCTCGACCGGATCGGTGGACTCGACGAGCACCTGCTCGAAGAAGTCGATGTAGCTCGGGTGGTGCCCGGGGTGGAACTCCCAGGGCGTGGGATGGCTCATGATGACCACGCCGCCCTCGCGCACGAGCGGCTTGCCCCGGTACATGTTGAAGAAGTAGCCGAGCCCGAGACAGGCCACGAGGATCGGGTTCATGATCGAGTTCACGTTGTAGGGACAGATGTAGGGCAGTCCCATGGTGAGGACGTCGCTCTGACCCTCGACGGTGAGCATCTGCTGGGCGTAGACGTTCGCGGTGGTGCGGGCGTGCACCGCCTCCACCTCGCCGGCCTGCACGGAGGTCATGCGGTGCGGCGCGCGGATCGAATGGAAGACGGTGCGGGCCAGCTTGGGCGGGGTCCGGGCCAGCGCGGCCGACGACGCCAGGAAGGCGGCCCGGTCCTTGGCCGACCACTCCCACTCCCGTCGCTGCAGGAAGCGGAACTGCTCGGGGAAGGTGTCGGTGTTGAGCGTCGTCTCGATCTGGAACACCTTCACCCCCGACTGGGCGATGAGTCGTCCCATGCGCCAGTTGGAGGAGTGCAGCTCGGAGTGGTCCTGGTCCATGAACGAGCGGCTGTGCTGCATCGTCCGCGCGTTGTGGTGGTGGCGGAGGCTCCGGTAGCTGGCCAGCCCCGTGGCGACGCTCT
>DASRBM010000398.1:0-5848 GCA_035653635.1 Acidimicrobiales bacterium
AGCATGGCGATGAGCAGCCCGCCCGCCTGGCAGATGCCGTTGACGGCTGCGATCACCGGGGCCTTGCTGTCGCGCACGGCGAGGAACGGCAGCACCTCCGGGCCGGTGACGTCGGGGAACGTCTCGCCCTCGTCTGTCCGGCCCCCCAGGTCGCCGCCCGGCGCGAACACGTCGCCGGACCCGGTGATGACGAGGGCCCCCAGCTCGGGGTCGTCGTTCACGAGCTGCACGGCCCGCTTGATGCCGTAGTACATGGCCGGGGTGAGCGCGTTGCGCGCGGAGGGCCGGTCGATCACGCACCAGGCGAGCGAACCCTCGCGCTCGAATCGGAGGTTCGGTGTGCCGAGGTCGTCGTGTCCGGGTCGCTCGCTCATCGCTCCGTAGCTTGCCCGCCCCGAGTAGCCGGGGAAAGACGCGCCGTCGAGAGGACGGCGCCGTGACCACGGGGGTCGGCGAGGAGCGCCGCATGCCCCAGCACATGCTGAGCGAGCTCGGCTTCGGCGTGCGCCGCAGCGGCGACGGCCTCGAGGGCTGGGCTCCGCTCATCCCCGAGATGCACGCGCCCGGCACGCAGAGCCTGCGTACCTCGATCCTCGCCGTGTGGGCCGACATGCTGGCGGGCCTGCTGGCGGCGAAGAACATGGACGGGCGGGTGCCGGTGACGCTCGAGCTCGACATCCACCTGTACCGCCCCGCCCCCGGCCGCGGCGT
The DNA here is from genome assembly GCA_035653635.1 of Acidimicrobiales bacterium. Lineage (GTDB taxonomy): Bacteria > Actinomycetota > Acidimicrobiia > Acidimicrobiales > UBA8190 > DASRBM01. The sequence continues at coordinate 712 of DASRBM010000398.1, forward strand.
CGTCCGCGCCCTCGGACGTCCGGTCAAGAAGGGGCGGACCGTGTTCGTCGCCAGCGTCGAATTCCTCGACGACGAGGACGAGCCCTTCGCCTTCGGCTCAGCTTCCTTCATGGCCGTGCCCGACCCGGATCTGCGCATGCCCGACACCTTGAGCTGGGAGCTGCCTCCGCCGATGCAGACGTTGTCGATGCCCATCGCCGAGCGGGCGCGCTGCCGGCGCATCGAACCGGGGATGGTGGAGCTCCCCCGCTCGGAGGACGGGCTCAACTCGTCCAACACCGTGAACGGCGGCCTCATCGCCCTGGCCGTCGAGGAGGCCGCCCTGTCGCAGTCGCCGCACAAGACCCTGTGCGTGCTCGATGTCCGCTACCTGCAGCCCGTCCGCTCGGGTCCGGTGCGGGCCCGGGCCCATACCCGCGCCGGACTCAGCCAGGTGGAGGTGCGCGACAGCGGCAGTCACGACCGCCTCGCCGCCCTGGCCACGACCCGGGTGTTCCCGGACTGAAAGGCGGTCGCCGTGCTCTTCGGCATGCGCTTCGATTTCCGCAACCCGGCCTTCGCCGGGACGTCGGTGGCCGACCGCTACGCGGCGGCGCTCGAGATGGCCGAGTGGGCAGACCGACTGGGGTGCGTGAACATCGCCGTCTCCGAGCACCACGGCTCTCCCGACGAGTACCTTCCGAGCCCGCTCCCGGTGATCGCGGCGATGGCGGCGCGCACGTCCGAGGTGCGCTTCATGGTGGCGGCCCTCATCGCACCCTTCTACGACCCGATCCGGCTGGCCGAGGACCTGCTCGTGCTCGACAACCTGAGCAGGGGGCGGGTCGATCTGGTCGTCGCCGGGGGCTACGTGCGCGGCGAGTTCGCCATGTACGGGGTGCCCATGGCCGAGCGCGGCGCACGGGTCAGAGAGACGGTGGCGACGCTCAAGGCCGCGTTCACCGGTGAGCCCTTCGAGTTCCGCGGCCGCACGGTGCAGGTGATGCCGCGCCCGTACCGCACCGGCGGCCCGGGCATCACGCTCGGGGGCAGCAGCGAGGCGGCTGCTCGCCGCGCCGCACGCATCGCCGACGGCTTCATCCCGTCCGTGCCCGACGTGTGGGAGTACTACCGCGACGAGATGGTGGTGCTCGGCAAGCCCGACCCCGGTCCGTGCCCGATCCCGTCGAACCAGGTGGTGGCGCTGGCCGAGGACCCCGAGAAGGGCTGGGCCGAGATGGCGCCGTACTTCCTCCACGAGATGAACGCCTACGGCTCGTGGCAGGCACAGGAGGGCGTGGCCACCCCCTACCGGGAGACGGCCGACACCGAAGCGCTGCGCGCCGGGGGCCAGTACCGCGTGCTCACGCCCGAGCAGTTCGTGGCCGAGCAGCAGGCGGCGCCGTTCCCGTTCGCCATGTTCCACCCCCTGTGCGGCGGCATGCCGATCGACCTGGCCTGGTCGAGCCTGGATCTGTTCGAGCGCAAGGTCCTCCCCGCGTTCGGGTGAGCGGAGCGGACACCCGCCTGAGGGCGCCGGTGGCTTCGCTACCCTGGCGGGCCGAACCGGCGACCGACCGGAGGTCATGGACGCGATGCCGAACCCCAGCAAGGAGCCGACGCCGTCGGAGCGGATCGACGCCCGGATCGAGGAGCTCGGGGATTGGCGGGGCACCACGCTCGCCCGGGTGCGCAAGCTGATCAAGCAGGCCGTGCCGGGCGTGGTGGAGGAATGGAAGTGGCGGGGCGTGCCGACGTGGTACTCGGACGGGCTGCTGTGCACGGGAGAGACCTACAAGAACGTGGTGAAGGTCACCTTCGCCAAGGGCGCCTCCGTGCCCGACCCGGCACGTCTCTTCAACTCGAGCCTCGAGGGCAACGTCCGTCGCGCCATCGACATCCGTGAAGGAGACAAGGTCGACGACAAGGCGTTCAAAGAGCTCGTCCGGCAGGCCGCGGCACACAACGCCGCATCGCTTCGTAAGAAGAAGTAGCGCGACCGGGCCGGCGAGCCGTCAATCCTCGATCCGGTCCACCAGTCCCCACTGCGCAGCGGTGACGGCGTCGATGGTGGCCGCGCCGATCGCCAGCCAGGCGGCCCGGTGGCGACCGACGCGGCGGGGGATGCTCACGGTCCCGCCCGAACCCGGCACCAGTCCGAGGGGCACCTCGGGCAGCTGCACCCGCGTGTCGGGCGCCGCCACCACGGTGGCGGCGAAGGCGGCCAGCTCGATCCCGGCACCGACGCAGGCGCCGTGCACGTAGACGACCGTCCGCGACCGCATCCGGGCGAGGAGGCGCGCCGGGCTGCGCGCCATACGGACCAGATGGCCGGTGGCGGGATCGGGCAGGGTGCCGAACTCGTCGAGGTCACCGCCGCTCGAGAACGACGGTCCCTCCCCGCGCAGCTCGACCGCCCTCACCGAATGGTCGGCACAGGCGAGCATCAGCGCCTCGGCCAGTTCCTCGCGCATGCGGCCGTTCACCGCGTTGTGGACGTGCGGACGGTGGAGGGTCACGAGGAGCCGGTCGTCGCGTCGCTCCACCACGACGGCGTGCTCGGGCTCGGGCCGTTCGCGCTGTGGCGCACCACGGCGCTCCGCCAGCCACGCGGCGAAGGCGGGGCCGGCCTGCAACGTGGAGTAGGCGAGGGACTCGGCGAGGAACGCCTGTTCCTCCTCGCCCTGGAGGGTCGTGCGCAGCAGCTGGGCCAGCACGACCGCCGACTGGGGGAAGCGCGCCGCCGTCCCACCGAGGCGGGCCGCCTCGCCGGCCGGGTCCGCCAGCGCCACCCACCCCGCAGGCGGCGCACCGGCGCCGGTCGGACACAGGGCGATGTCGACCCCGGCCGGCGCGGGACGGGAGGGCGGCGCATCGGCGACGGCCACCACCACGGCGGGCAGCCACGGCGGGACGGGAACGTCGAGGTCGTCGTCGGGGTCGAGCTCGACCACGAGCAGGGAAGCGCCGTCGAGCACGCCGAGGAACTCGCGGCTTCCTTCGTGCGCGGCGGTCAACAGCCGGTGGGCGGTCGGCGCCCGCAACGCGCCTGGCAACGAGGCCACGATGCGAGGAGCGTACCCTGTGCACCGTGCCCGTTCCCGGTGAGCAGGACGCCGCCGAACTGCGTGCGGCGGCACGCTCGGGGCTCATGGCCCTCATCGGCCGCGAGGACGGACCGCCGCTGAGCCCGCCGCCGGGTCTCGTACGCCGGATGGACGCGGTGGCGCGATCCGTGCAGCAGTGGTCGGATCGGGCCGGTGCCGCTGTCGATGTGGGGTGGGCCGACCTCGTGACCGTGCGGGCGCGGCTGCTCGGGATGCGGCGACGGGGCCGGACGTCGGCCAACGAGACGTGCCGGTTGCTCCCGGCCACCGACGGCTTCGTCGCCGTCAACCTGGCCCGGCCCGAGGACCGTGCCGCGGTGGCGGCTGTCGTGGAGGGCGATCCGGCGGCGGACCCGTGGACGGCCCTGGAATCGGCACTCGCCACGCATACCGCCGCCCACGTCATGGCGCGCTGCCGCCTGCTCGGCGTCCCCGCCGCGCCGCTCGGCTCCCCGAGGGCGGCGGCACCGGCATGCGCGGCGCACCCGATGTGGGCGCCCCGCGCGCCGCGGTCCCTCGCCGAACTGCGGGTGGTCGACCTGTCCTCCATGTGGGCGGGGCCCCTCACCGCCCATCTCCTCGCCCGGGCCGGCGCCCGCGTGGTGAAGGTGGAGAGCGCGTCGCGTCCCGACGGGTTGCGGGCCGTGCCCGCCCTGTACCGCACGTTGCACGACGACGACCAACCCCTCGTCACGCTCGATCTCACCTCGTCGCGCGGCCGCGACGAGCTCCGCCGACTCGTCACCGAGGCCGACGTGGTGATCGAGTCGTCCCGGCCCCGGGCACTCGAGCAGCTCGGTATCGCGCCGGCCGATCTCGACGGGCCTCCGGGGAAGATTTGGATCGGCATCACCGGCTACGGACGCAGCGACGAACGGCGGGAGTGGGTCGCCTTCGGCGACGACGCCGCGGTGGCCGGCGGTCTCGTCGCCTGGGAGGCCGAGGGCGCGCCCGTGTTCTGCGGCGACGCGTTGGCCGACCCGGTGACGGGGATGATCGCCGCGGCAGCCGCTTTCGAGGCGCTCGCCGGGGGAGGCGGGGTCCTCCTCGACGTGGCGCTCGAGGGGTGCGCGGCGTCCCTCGCCCCCGATACGCCGGCGTTGTCGCATCCCGCTTCGCCGCACGCCGACGGGTGGGCGGTGGAGGTGGAGGGTCAGACGATCCCCGTCCGCGACCGCGCCGCCGAGGCTCAGGCCTCGAACACCACCCGTCCGGCCACGACCGTGGCCCGCACCGGGGGCGGCTGACCGGGCCCGGGGAGCGGGCCGTCGGCCACCACGCACAGGTCGCCGGGCTCGCCGGGTGCCAGCCGGCGCGGGTGTGCCGGTGCGGCGGCCTCCCCGGTGAAGAGGGCGAAGGCCGTGCGCAGATCGACGGCCTCGTGCGGACCGAGGGGTCGCCCTCCCTGCGTGCGCCGGGTGACGGCGGCGCGGACGGCGGTGAAGGGGTCGGGAGACCCGAAGGGCGCGTCGGTCCCGGCCGCCACCGCCACCCCGGCGTGGAGCAGCGAGGCGCAGCGGTAGAGATCGCCCCGGTCCGCCTCGTCCACGTCGCGCAGGTAGGCGTCGCCACGCGTGGCGACGAACGAGGGGTTGGTGACGACGGTGAGACGCAGCCGGCTGAGCACCGGGACGAAACCGGCCGGGATCACCGACCCGTGCTCGATGCGGTCCCCTTCGACGGCCCCCGCCTCCTCGAAGGCGGCCGCGGCCAGCGCCAACTGGGCTGCGGTCACGCAGTGCACCGCCACCGGCACGCCGGCGTCATGGGAACGGCGCACGAGCGCGACGAGCTCACCGAGCGCGGGGAGCCCGTCGTCGTGCAGCACGAGCTTGTGCGGTCCCCGCGTGACGAGATCGACGTAAGGCGGCGCGACGCCGGGAGGGCACATCAAGTGCAGCCGCTGCAGGATCCGTCCGTCCGCCACCGCCCCCGCCAGCGCGGCGGTGCTCGTGGCGGTGGCGTCCGGGGTCGCCTCGGTCACGCCGGTCACGCCCGACGCGGCCAGTGCGCGGCTCACGGCCGCGATCTCGGCCACGGGGTCGTTGTCG
>DASRBM010000399.1:0-2031 GCA_035653635.1 Acidimicrobiales bacterium
GTCGGAGGACGTGGAGCTGTCCAACGCCCTCGTGCGGGCCTACAACGACTGGCACATCGACGAGTGGTGCGGGGCCTACCCGGGGCGCTTCATCCCCATGGCGGTGCCCATGATCTGGGACGCCGAGCGCACCGCCGAGGAGATCCGCCGGACGGCGGCCAAGGGCAACCATTCGCTCAGCTTCACCGAGAACCCGGCCGCCCTCGGCTACCCGAGCTTCCACGACCCCTACTGGGACCCCGTGTGGCGCGCCTGCTGCGACACCGCCACCGTGCTGTCGATCCACCTGGGATCGTCGGGCCGGCTGTCGATCCCGGCCGCCGACTCCCCTCCCGACGTGATGATCACGCTGCAGCCCATGAACATCCAGTCGGCCGCGGCCGACCTCCTGTGGTCCCGGGTGCTCAAGAATTTCCCCGATCTGCGCGTGGCGCTGTCGGAAGGCGGCACCGGATGGATCCCGTACTTCCTGGAACGGGTGGACCGCACCTTCGACATGCACCGTGCCTGGACCCAGCAGGACTTCGGCGGCCGCCTGCCGAGCGAGGTGTTCCGCCAGCACTTCCTCACCTGCTTCATCAGCGATCCCGTCGGTGTGGCCCTGCGGGACCGCATCGGCATCGACAACATCGCCTGGGAAGCGGACTATCCGCACTCCGACTCGATGTGGCCCCACGCCCCCGAGGAGCTCGGCGAGGTGTTCGCCGCCAACGAGGTGGCCGACGACGAGATCACCAAGATCACCCACGAGAACGCCATGCGGTGGTATTCGTTCGACCCCTTCGCCTACGTGCCGAAGGCGGAAGCCACCGTCGGCGCGCTGCGGGCCAAGGCGGCCGGGCACGACGTGTCGGTGGTCGCCCGCAGCACCCGGGTGCGGACGCCCGACCAGAAACTCGAGGGCTTCCGCATGCGGGCCAAGCGGGCGCTGGCCGCGTCGAACAGCTGAGCCGTTCAGCAGCCGGCGCTGCGATGCCCCTCGTCGATCCGGCCCCGCAGCCAGTCGCCGAGCGCGTCCCCGGCCTGGAGCACGTGTGCCTCGGCAAGGGCTCGCGCCTGGGCGCCGTCGCCACGGCGCATGGCACCGAGCAACGCCGCATGCTCCTCGCGGCTGCGGTGCTCCTGGGCCGGGAAGAGCTCGAAGTAGCTGCTCGGTACGGCCCGCACGGCCTGGCGCAGGTGCACGAGCAACCGCCGCGAACCCGACGCCTGGTTGAGGGCGCGGTGGAAGCGCCAGTTGGCCGCCACCACGTCGTCGGCCTCCACCACCGCGGTGGCGAGCTGGTCGAGCTCGGCCAGGTCGTCGCCGCTCACCCGGGCCGTGGCCCACTCGGCCGCCTTGCCCGACAGGGCGGCGAGCACCGCGAAGCTGTCCACCGCGTCGTCGGGGGTGATGCCGAGGACGGTGATGCCGCTCCTCGGCGCCACCGCCACCAGGCCCTCGTAGGACAACTCGAGCAGCGCCTCGCGCACGGGGGTCCTGCTCGTGCCGAACTCGGCGGTGATCTCGTCGAGATCGAGGCGCGACCCCGCCGGAAGGCGGCCCGTCAGGATTCGGTCGCGCAGCTCCCGGGCCGCCCGGGCCCGGACCGTCTCTCCCAGCCGATTGATATCTGACATATCAGATATTAGTTTAGACCGTCGAAGCCCTGTCGGGCCGGCGCCCGGGGGAAGGCGCCGAGGAAGGGACGTCATGGCCAAGCGCACGATGTCGTTGGTGGGATTCATGCAGGCCGGCAGCACCACGGTGTACGCCGGCTCCTGGCGCCACCCCGCCACCGAGCACGGCTTCCTCACCGCCAGCTACTACGCCAAGCTCGGTCGGGTTCTCGAAGAGGGCTGCTTCGACATGATGTTCTTCGACGACCGTCTGGCCATGCCCGGGATCTACGGCGGATCGGTGGCCGAGGCCGTGCGGCTCGGGGCGCGTCCGGTGAAGCTCGACCTCAGCGTGGTGCTCGGCGTGATCGCCGGGGTCACCGAGCACATCGGGCTCGGCGCCACGTACTCGACCACCTACTACTCGCCCTT
>DASRBM010000400.1:0-2551 GCA_035653635.1 Acidimicrobiales bacterium
CGAGTTCGCCCCTCATGCCGCCGACACGCGCGCGGCCGACGTGTGCGCCGTCTCACGCCATCCGAATACCGTGCCGAGCCCGGAGAGGCTCGCCGGCGCGATGGTGCTGAACAACGGCGCCATCACCTTGGACCCTCCGCGGGCTTCCGCCCAGGCCGTCGTCTCCGCGGCGTCGATACGGAAGAAGGACCTCGACAGAGCTGCCTTCGAACGGCTCCGTCTCATCCTGGCGCTGTACTCGGCCAAGCTACCGGCCCGGCAAGAGCCAGACGGTTCGCTGGTCCCGCTCTACCAAGATGTTCTGTCCTGGGTCGTCTACTCGGTCCCGCGCAGCCCGAACATTTCGGGGTGTGGGGGCTGGGGAGTCCAGGTGTTCGATGCCACAAGTGGCGAGCCGATCATCGCCAGCGGCTGGGCTCCCGGCCCGTAACGAGTCGTAATCGAAGCTCTCGTCTTTTCGTCTGCAATGCTCGGCCCGTAATGAACGACAACGTCACCCGGCGCTGGCGCTTCTATGCGACGCCGTCCGGCCGCAAACCGGCGCGGGAGTTCATCGACCACCTCAGCGATGTGGACGCGGCCGAGATCGTGGCGGCCCTCGCCGACGTCCGGATGAACGGCCTCGTCGCCGCAAGGCACCTGCGCGGCGAGATCTACGAGGTCCGAGCCGAGGGCCGCGAGGCCTCGTACCGGATCCTCTTCGCCGAGGAGGGTGCCAAGGGCCGGGTGCTCCTCGCCCTCCACGCCTTCAGCAAGAAGACCCAGAAGACCCCTCCCCAGACACTGTCCCTGGCCGAGCGGCGGTTGGTGGACTGGCGCCGACGCCACGGCTCCCGCCGACGGCTATGATCTAAAGGGAATAGCCTAAAGGTCATAGGAGAGATGGCACCCCGAACCCGAGACGAGCTCGACGATCTCGTCGCCGGCAGGACGGCGACGAACCCGGCCTTTCCCCGCATGGTCGACGAGGCCCTGGCGGCGAGGGTCCTGCTTCGAGAGCTCGTCCAGGCCCGCATCGATCAGGGGCTATCCCAGACGGTCGTCGCCGCCCGGATGGGCTCCTCGCAGTCCGTCGTCGCACGGATCGAGCAGGGCGACCGCGACGTGCGTGTCTCCACCCTCGGCCGCTACGCGGCGGCCGTCGGCCGGCGCATCTCCTGGACCGTCACCGACGCCGCGGCGAGCTGAGCGGCACAACCTCTCCCCCGCCGGGCCGGCGCTCGACCGCCCAGCGAAGATCGTCCAGTCGCCGGGTCAGCTCCTCCTGGGCACCGGCGAAGAGATGGCCGTAGACCCGCAGCGTCACCGCCGGGTCGGAGTGGCCCATGCGCTGGGCGATGGCGAGCAGGTTCGCCCCCTGGTCGATGAGCAGGCTGGCGTGGCTGTGGCGGATGTCGTAGGTGCGCATCGTCGCGGGCAACCCCGCCGCCTTCAGGGCGGGCCGGACGATCAACTCCCGGAACTTGTCCCGGTTGAGCGGCATGCCCTTCTGGCTCAGGAACAGGTACTCGTCGCGAGCGACGACCTGCCCACGAGCGGCGGCCCGCTCGGACAACATCGCCGCCAGGTCGTCACACAGCCATTCGGGGATGGGGATGTCCCGGTCCCCGGCGTCGGTCTTGGGAGGTCCGGGCACCAGCGCGTGCTCGAAGTCGTCGAACTTGTTGACCGGGATCAGCGTCTCGGTCACGTGGAGGATCCGCCTGACGAAGTCGACGCTCGAGACCCGCAGCCCGCACAGCTCCGACGGCCGGATCCCCGTATAGGCCATGATCCATACCGCCGGCTTGTAGGGATCGACCACGTTGTCGACCAGCCGCACCAGCTGTTCCATGTCGGGTACGTCGCCTGGCCGGAGCTTTCGCTTCGGCACCCGGATCTCGTGGCCGGAAGCCGGGTTGTCCTTACGGGCGTTGGCCTTCACCGCACACTTCATGATGAGCGAGACCACCGACACGGCGTCCCGCACGCTGTTGGGCGCCACCCCCGCCACCAGCTTGGCGGCGATGAACCGCTCGACCTCCAGGTAGTCGATGTTGCCCATCGCCATGGTGCCGAAGTAGGGAAGGACCTGGCCCTGGAGCGATTGCCAGTATCCCCGACGAGTCGTGGGCCGCAGCTTGACGGTGGTGGCCCACCACTCGGTGGCCCAGTGCTCGAAACGTCGTCGACGCTCGATGGGATCGACGTAGTCCCCCCGCTGCAGGTCGGCGCTCGTTCGAGCCAGATAGTCGAGCGCGGCGCTCTTCGTGGTGAAGGTCCTCGAACGAGCCTTGCCGTCTCGATCGCGATAGCGAGCCCGCCAGGCCGAGCCCTTGGTGGCCTGCTTCCGCCTCCTTCCGTCACTCTGTGTGGCCCATTGGAACTTGGTCGGCTCGACGAATCCCACGTCTCACTCCCCCACCGAATGCCGCGTCGGCGCGCATCTCATCGACATGAATGCTAACGACGCGCTGGCGCGTGGCGACATGGAATTCGCGACGCGAAACTGACGCGCGACGCGCCGATGACGCGGATTTCCGATTACCAGTCGTCACCACGAGGACACGCC
>DASRBM010000401.1:0-5373 GCA_035653635.1 Acidimicrobiales bacterium
CCGGCGCCGGCGCCCCGGCCTTCTCCTACGGCATCGCCGCCTACCCCGAGGACGGCATGACGGCCGCCACCCTGATCGCCGCCGCCGACGTGGCCATGTACCGGGGCCGCGCCGCCCGGCGTGCCCCGGCCCACGTGGAACTGCTCGCCGTGGAGATGTCCCGGCCGTGGGTCACGAAGGCGCTCGTCACCGCCATGGCCGGGCTCGTGCTCATGAGCGGCGTCGCCTTCGCCCGGGCCGTTGCCCGCGGCGCACCGACGCCTGCGCCGCGGGCATCGGGCCCGACGCCGACGCTGCCCTTCCCCGTCACCGCGCCTTCTCAGGGCGTTGCCCCGGCCGGGGGTGCACCGGTCGCCACCGGTCCTGTGAGCAGCGGCCCCGCCGCCTCTGCACCGGCACCGGCCGTCACCGTGGTGCGGACCCAGCCCACCTCGGTCGGCGGCAGCGCGCCGGGTTCCGGGAGCACCGCCGTGATGGGACTGACCCCTGCCACCGGCGCGCCCGCGTCGAGCACCCTCGGCACGGTTCCGGTGTCGGTGCCGGTCGCGGTGCCGACACCGCCCCCGTCGACCACGCCCGCGCCTTCGGGTGGTCTCGTCGGCAGCGTCGTCGGGGGCACGGTGGCCGTGGTCGGCGGCACCGTCGGCGGCGTCCTCGGCATCCTCTGAGCGGATCCTCCCCGCCGGCTAGAGCCGTCCGGCTCTGGTGGACGCGTGAGCCCGGTCGCACGGTGGTGGAGGGAAGGAGGTGCGCGATGGCACCACTTGCCGAGTACCACCAGGACGAGCAGGTGGTCGACGAGCGCGAGGCCGCCACCGGCCGGATCCGCGCACGGCGGGATTTCGGTTCCCACTTCGTCGTCTTCCTGATCGTGAACGCAGCGCTCGTCGGAGTGTGGTCCTTGAGCGGCGGCTACTTCTGGCCTGCCTGGGTCATGGCCGCATGGGGCGTCGGGATCTTCATGCACGCCTGGGACGTGTTCCTTCGGCCGCCCATCACCGAAGCCGACATCGCCGCCGAGATCGAGCGCGAGCACCGGCGCGCCCGCCGCTGACGCGTTCGCGCCGGGGCACCGCCCCGCCGGAGCAGCGTCGCCGAGGTCGCCGGGATCGCGTCGCTCCGAGGTCGGACAACGCCGGCGCGATTGGGACGTTCGGCCCTAGGTGCCGGCCGGCGCGAAGCAGATGCTGCCGGTGGGCGCCGTCCCCGGGTCGGCCGAGGGCGGCAAGGCAGGAGGAAGAGCGTGGCGGACTCTGTGGTGATCCTGTGCGCGGCAGCGCTGACCGGCATCGTCGGCGAGACGGCGAGGCGGGCGTTTCTGGGAAGGCGGATGACGCGGACGCTCCGGCGGACGGTCTCCTGGAGGTGACCGTCTCCTGGAGGTGACGCCGGGTCCGCTCCCCTCCTATTTTCGGAGGACGTGCAGGCCGTCGGCATCACCGAGTGGGGCCCACCCGAGGTGCTCCACCTCGTGGAGCTGCCGGACCCCGTGCCCGGAGAGGGCGAGATCCTCATCCGGGTCCGCGCCGCCACCGTCAACCCGACCGACACCCAGCTCCGCAGCGGTGAACGGGCCGAACGCCTGAAGGACGTGCCCGGACCGCACGTGCCCGGCATGGAGGCGGCCGGCACGGTGGAGGCCTTCGGACCCGGAGTCACGAGCGACCTGCGAGCCGGGGACCGGGTGTTCGCCATCGTGCTGCCGCTCGGCACCCACGGCGCCTACGCCGAGCGGACGGCCGTCCCCGCCGAGTCGGTCGCCGCGGCGCCGCCCTCCGCCACCTTCGCCGAAGCGGCCACGCTGCCCATGAACGGGCTCACGGCACGCCTCGCCCTCGACGTGCTGGAGCTCCCGCGGGGCGCGGTCCTCGCCGTCACCGGAGCGGCGGGCGGTCTCGGGGGCTACGTGGTGCAGCTGGCCAAGGCGGCGGGTCTCCACGTCGTGGCCGACGCCGCCCCGGCCGACCGGTCACTCGTCGCCGCGCTGGGGGCCGACGAGATCGTCGACCGCGGGGCCGACATGGCGCTCCGGGTGCGCGAGCGTCACCCGAACGGGGTCGACGCGGTGGTGGACGCCGCTCTCCTGCTCGACGCGGTGACCCCGGCGGTACGCGACGGCGGGGCCGTCGTCACCGTGCGCGGGTACAGCGGTCCCGACGGCCGGGGCGTCACCTGGCACCCGATCTTCGTGCGCAACTACGCCCGCGAACAGGCGAAGTTGCGCAGCCTGTCGCGACTGGCCGAGGAGGGCGTCCTCACCATGCGGGTGGCGCGGACCCTACCTGCGGTCGCGGCCCCCGAAGCGCACCGCCTGCTCGACGGCGGCGGCATCCGGGGCCGTATCGTGCTCGAGTTCTGAGCCGGCCTTCGCCCTCGGGGTCGCTCCGGGGCGCGGTAGTCAGCAGGACGACTTGAGCAGGAGCTGCTGGCCCGGCGGACCGCTCACCGCTTCGTCCATGGCGAAGGGGACGAGAACGCCGTCGGGCATCACGTCGTAGACGTACGGGTACTGGAGCACGGCGCCGGACGTCGTGCCACTGGCGACGGGCGGGCTCCCGATGTGCGAGAGCGGCACGATGATGGTGAAGGTCCCGTTGGCGAACGACCCGTTGTCGCTGTGCAGCGGCGCCGGCGACAGGCTGTCCACCACACCGTCCTCGTACGTCACCGCGCCCGTCGGCGGGGACACCGGCAGGCCCACGGAATTCGTGATCGGGGTGGCCGGCAGGTTCGGCGGCTGGTTCACCGCCGCGGCGGCGAAATATGTCTTGCCGTTGTAGGTCCAGTCCGCCTGGAAAGTGTAGCCGTCGTACGCGTCCGGCGGCCCGGTCGTCGAAAGCGCCGGTCCGGCGATGGTCACCACGAGCGAGGGCGTGTTGTCGAGCACCCGGTAGGAGAAGGTGGCGTTCGTGATGTCGAGCTGCTGGTCCTCGGTGAAGGGCGCGACCACCGTCATCGTGGTGTCGAAAGCGTTGCCCTGCGGGCTCGACAGGCCGAGCGCCCCGCACACGGTGACGGGTTGGGCGACCACCTGCCCGCTCGGATGCGTCGGGTGCAGCAGCGGGTCATGGTCGACATCGCGCAGGAAGTTGCCGACGTCGAGCGCACCCCAGCCGCTCGCGTAGTCCCAACCGGAACCGGCCTGCTGGTAGAAGTTGCCCGTCGGCAGCTCGTTCTGGGTGATGTCGGTGAAGTCGGACGACCGCCCGAGCTGCTGTCCGCCGATCGGATAGAAGGTCTCGTTGGCGAATCCGAGCCCGCCCACCGGGGCGCCCGCCTGCACGATCGACCACATGCCGACCGTGAGCGGCGACGACAGGCTCGTCCCCCCGGCCGGGAGGGGGAGCATGTCGATGGCGGTGAGATAGGCGTTGTTGCCGAAGACGAGGCCGTCGACGAGGCCGCTACCCGACATGGCCGCCACGTCGGGGGTGCCGCGGCAGGTGGTCCCCGGGGTGATGGGGTTTCCGGCGGGGTCGACGGGCATCACGCACGGCAGGTTGACGTTGCCGGCGTACTTCTGCTGGTAGTCCGGCTCCGGCACGTTGTCGGCCGGACCACCGCCGGTGTAGGCCCAGGTCGTCTCCGACGTGCGCTGCGGCCGGTTGGTCTGATCGGCGGCCGGTGCGCCGGTGTCGGTCGGGTCGGTCGTGCCGTTGGTGGAGACCACAGTCCCGCCCACGCATACCGCATAGGCGCTGGCGCACGGGTAATTGGCATCGAACGGAAGCGGCTGGGGGATCACCCCGTTGCCGGCCGAGAGCACCGGCAGGATGACCGCCGGGCACGATCCGCCGGTGTCCCCGGCGGCCGCGAACAGGGTGCGTCCCTCGGCTACCGCCTCCTGGAGCGAGGCGTCGGCCAGCACCTGGAACTGGTTGCCGAGGGCCCCCTGGCCAACGGCGAACGGAGGCAGGGAGCTGAGGGCCTGCGACGTCGGGTCGGCCTCGCACTCGCCGAAGCTCGCGTTCATCTGCTTGGGCCCGTTCGGGTCGTTGGCCCAGCTGTCGAACATGATCGCCTCGTCGGGATCGAAGGGCGTGGAGGAGAAGTACAGGTCGAGGCGCGAAAGCCCCGGCGCCATGCCGGTGACGGCCTGCGAGTCGAGGTTCCACTCCACCGCGTCGAAGACGTCGTTGTCGTTGGGCGTGCAGGGACCCGTCGGCGCCTTCGTATAGGTCGCCGAACAACCACCGAGGGTCGACTCGTTCACCACCCGCACCGGCACCTGCGGCAGGTGCATGCGCTGCTCGAAGACACGCAAGTTGGCCACGACGCCGTTGCTGTAGCCGCTTCCGAAGAGCCCGGCCGTCTCGCCCTGGCCGCTGTCACAGCTGGGGTCGGTGTACGAGCAGGAGGTCCCCGCCGGCGTGTCGTAGACGCCCCACAGGTCCTGGGCCACGAGTGTGCCGGTGTAGCTGGTGCCGGGCGCCGATGCCGGGTGCAGGCTTCCCGCTGTGCGCGACACGGCTTTCGCCAGAGGCGAGTGGTCGAGAGCGGCCACCTGTTGCTCGGTCCACATCCGCTGCAGGGTGTTGAGACCGACCACGGTCGTGATCGGCAGCGACGAAGGCACCGACGGTGCCTGCTCGTTGGCCACGAAGGTGATCGACCCGATGCGGTACAGCCCGAACGACAGGTGAAAGAGGGTGGCGGCCTGCGACAGCGTGCCCCGCGCCGACACCAGGTCGCCCGAGGGCGACACGTAACCCAGGTGCATGCCGCTCGAGGTGACCCAGGCTTCGGCGGCGCGCACCGTCGCCGACGGCACCCCGAAGCGCGCATTGAACTGGGCCGGCGTGAGGAAGTGGTGGTAGAGCGCGCTGCCCGGCTGGTATAGCGCGGCCGTATAGGCCTTCTCCGCCGCGGCGGTGGCCATCGGCTGCGCCAGGCCGACGTCGATCGTCAACTGCTGACCGGCGGGCGCGGAGCCGAGCCTCGTGGCGTGCGAAAGTCCGGCCAAGAGGTTCGAGGTGCGCACCAGGGTGCTGCGCACCGCGCTCCCGGCCGTGGCCGGCGAACTCGCCGGGACGGAGGCTGCCGCCGATGAGGCCGTCGTCGCAGGCACCGCGGCGGCCGGGTGCGATGGGTGGCTCGCCGAGCCCGACGCCGCCAGGGCCACGCCGATACCGCCTCCCCCCGCCAACACACCGGCGAGGACCGCCGCCGAGACCCGCCGCCACCGCCGGGGTGTACGAGCCCCGGGTGCACGAGCATCGTCATACGAGGACCGAGTCGACCACCGCCCGTCGCTCATGGAACCGCCCTTCCGCCCACGGCCGGCTCCCGCAAGCCTGCCGTTTCCGTTGTGCACGGTGTGGGTGCTCGATGCCACCCGAGCCGCGCGACCGACGGCCGAAGAGTACCCAGCGC